>NZ_JBEYZW010000056.1:0-46937 GCF_040646215.1 Streptomyces sp. NPDC046215
AGACCTCGCCGACGCGGCGCACCGTCTCGATCCAGCAGCCGATACCAGCCCGCCCGGGGGGCTTCGCGATCCGCCGGGTCGGCCCTGAAAACCCCCTCGTTGCAAGGCCCCCGAACCTCCCGCTGACGGCCGGCCGAGGGGCAACATTCTCGTCACGGGCCGGTCTCAGGTGGTGGTCTCCCCCGGGATCGGCCCGTGCCGTGTCGGCGTCGGGTGATACAAAGAACACCCGCTCGCCTGCCGCCTGACTGGCGGGATGCCTGCCCGATTCGCTCCTTCCCGGTGGATTTTCGGCCATTGGGAACGCGGGGGAGACCGATCGGGTCAAGGACCCGCGTAAAGAGGAAAGCTGATGTCACAGCCGCCCCAGCCGCCCAACCAGCCGCAGGGGGTTCCCCCGACGCAGCCAGGCGGAGGTTTCGGAGCGCCGAACCCCTCGTACGGCTACCCGCCCCAGCAGCCGCAGGCACAGCCGGGGTACGGCTACCCCCAGACCCCGCCCCCGCCGCCGGCCGGCGCGCCCCAGATGCCGCCCCCGCCGCCGGGAGCCCCCCAGACGCCCCCGCCGCCCCCCGGGATGCCGCAGACCCCGCCCCCGCCGGGCGGCGGCTACGGCTACCCCGGCGCGCCCACCCCGCCCCCGCCGAACGGCGGCTACGGCTACCCCGGCGCCCCCACCCAGCCCTACGGCGCGCCCCAGGTGCCGCCCTTCGGCACCGCCCAGCAGCCCGGACAGTTCCCGGGCTACCCCGGCCACCCGGGCGCGCCCGCCCCGGGCCCCGGCAACGGCGGCTCCAAGCAGCGCATGATGGCGATCGTCGCCGGTGCCGTCGCGCTCGTCCTCCTCGTCGGCGGCGGCATCTGGTTCGCCACTTCCGGTGACGACAAGGACCCCGAGGTCTCCAGCGCCGGCAGCAGCCAGGGCACCGGCGGCAAGGGGGACAACGGCAACGGCAAGGGCGGCACCAAGCCGCAGACCGTCGACGGAAAACTGCTCTTCGAGGTGGAGCAGGAAGAAGTCAAGGACATGGTCAACGCCAAGGGCATGTGGGTCACCGACCAGGTCGTCGCCAAGAGCGACAACTACAAGATCGTCGGCTACGGCCTCTCCGGCGGCAAGAAGTGGGACCTCCCCCTCGACGGCGCGGTCTGCTGGGCCAATCCCAAGGCCACCGCCGACGGCAAGGCCGTCGTCCTCGTCAGCGACGGCAAGCCCAGCGAGGAGAAGAAGTACGGCGGCCCCTGCACCCAGGTCATCGCCCTCGACCTGAACAAGGGCACCAAGCTCTGGCAGAAGTCCGTCAAGGCCGGTGACCGGGACGTCACCTTCGACGAGGTCACCATCGGCGGCGGCACCGTCGCCGCCGGCGGCATCCGCGGCGGCGCCGCCTGGTCCCTCGACGGCGGCAAGGAGCTGTGGAAGCCCAAGGAGGACAGCGACAACTGCAAGGACGCCGGCTACGGCGGCGGCACCGACAAGCTCGTCGCCGTGCGCCGCTGCGGCGACTACGAGCGGCCCCTGGTGACCGTCCAGACGCTCGACCCCAAGTCGGGCGCCGTCAAGTCCTCGTACAAGGTCCCGGCCGGGCTCAACTACCCGCACATCGCCTCCGTCGACCCCCTCGTCGTCGCCGTCGCCGCGGGCGACTCCACGGGCAACGGCGCCTCGGACTTCCTCGTCCTCGACGACAGCGCCAAGGACGCCACGCTCCGCACCAAGATCTCCACGGGCAACGGCAAGTACGAGCCCAAGTGCCCCTCGACCGAGGTCGAGGGCTGCACCAAGATGGCCATCACCAAGGACACCCTCTACCTGGCCACCGAGGAGCACTCCTCCGGCAACGCCAACGAATACGGCCGCGTCAACGAGATCGTCGCCTTCGACCTGACCTCCGGCCAGACCAAGGGCAAGGTCGACGGCACCCCCGGCGCCCAGCTCGTGCCCCTCGGCGTCGACAAGGACGGCTACGCCCTCGGCTACCGCAACCCCACCTACAACGCCGGCGGCGCGGTCCTGCGCATCGACCCCAAGACGTACAAGGCCGACGTCGTGCTGAAGAACGCGGACTCCACGTCGAAGGCCGAACGTGAGCTCTCGCCCAACTACCAGCAGGCCGTCTTCGCCCAGGGCCGGCTCTTCCTGGGCACCAACTACCTCCACAAGAGGACGATCTCCGGCCTCGGCAAGCAGTACACCCTGCTGATCTTCGGCGGGAGCTGAGCACTCCCGGGAGTTGACGCCCCCGCCCACCCCCTCGCCCCCGCCACGCCGACCCGGTAGCGGTTTCCGACCGGTTGACGCACGATGAAGGGCGAGGAACGTCACTGAAGCCGCCATCCCTGTCCCTCACGCCTCCGTGCCTGAACGATCCGTTTCAGTCTCGAAGTACACGTGATTGACAGGGATTTCGGCATTCCGGGGGACTTCTCACGGGTAAGGGGCGCGGAACGTCGAACAAGCGTGTAGCTTCCGGGGGCAAGAGGGCCGAGGAGACGTACGCGGGCGACAGGGGGCAAGCGCACATGGGCGTGCGGCTCATGGTGGTCGACGATCACCGACTGCTGGCCGAGGCGCTCGCCTCGGCACTGAAGCTCCGCGGACACCGCGTGCTGGCCGCGGCCGCACCGAGCGCGGGCGCCGCCGACCTGGTGGTCAGCCGCGCACCCGAGGTGTGCCTGCTGGGCACCGCGACCCCCGCCGAGCCGGGGGCCTTCGACCCCGTCGTGCGGATCAAACGCGAACGCCCGCAGGTCGCCGTCGTCGTGCTCGGCCCCGTCCCCAGCCCGCTGGGCATCGCCGCGGCCTTCGCCGCCGGCGCCTCCGGCTACGTCCGCCACAACGAACGCATCGAAGGCGTCGAACGGGCCATGATGAAGGCCCGCGCCGGCGAGGCCGCCGTCGACCCCCAGCTGCTCCAGGGCGCCTTCGCCGAGCTCCTCAACCCCGCCGCCCAGCCCGACGACGAGGGCGCCCGGCTGCTCCAGCTGCTGACCCCCCGCGAGGTGGAGGTCCTCGTCCGGGTCGCCGAGGGCGAGGACACCCGCCTGATCGCGGCGGGCATGGGAATAGCGCCCAGCACCGCGCGCACTCACGTCCAGCGCGTCCTGATGAAGCTCGGCGTCGGCTCCCGCCTGGAAGCCGCCGCCCTCGCCGCCCGCACCGGCCTCCTCGACCGCGCCGCCGCCGGCGCCACGCCCCCCGCCCAGCGAACCCGCCCGCCGGGCGGCCCCTGAGCGCCCCCGCACCCCCGCCGTTGACGCACCCCGATTCCCCGTGATTCGTTGTGTGCGGTTCTGTCGGCGGGGACGGCGAGGGAGCACCGTGTGAAGAAGACGTCGACCCGCCTCGCGGACGGGCGGGAGCTCCTCTACTACGACCTGCGGGACGACGCGGTGCGCACCACCACCGACCCCCGGCCCCTCGACGCCGTCACCACCGGCTCCGAAATCCGCCACGACCCCCTCCTGGGCGACGCGGTGGCCATCGCCTCCCACCGCCAGGGCCGCACCTACCTGCCGCCCGCCGACGCCTGCCCGCTCTGCCCCTCCCGCCCCGGCCGGCCCACCGAGATCCCCGCCGACGACTACGACGTCGCCGTCTTCGAGAACCGTTTCCCCTCCCTCGCCGGGGACTCCGGCCGCTGCGAGGTCGTCTGCTTCACCCCCGACCACCACGCCTCCTTCGCCGACCTCGACGAGGAGCACGCCGCCCTCGCCCTGGCCGCCTGGGCCGACCGCACCGCCGAACTGGCCACCCACCCGGCCGTCCGGCAGGTCTACTGCTTCGAAAACCGCGGCGAGGAGATCGGCGTCACCCTCGGCCACCCGCACGGCCAGATCTACGCCTACCCCTTCGTCACCCCCCGCACCGAGCGCATGCTCGCCTCCGCCGCCGCCCACCGCGCCCGCCACCCCCACCAGAACCTCTTCGACGACGTCGTCACCGCCGAGCGCGCCGACGGCCGCCGCACCGTCCTGGACACCGCCCACTGGACGGCCTTCGTGCCCTACGCCGCCCACTGGCCCTACGAGGTCCACCTCTACCCCCGCCGCCGGGTCCCCGACCTGCCCGCACTCGACGACGCCGCCCGCGCCGAACTCCCCGGGCTCTACCTGGAACTCCTGCGCCGCTTCGACCGCCTCTTCGGTCCCGGCCACCCGCCCACGCCCTACATCTCCGCCTGGCACCAGGCCCCCTTCCACCACCCCCACCGCACCGAATTCGCCCTGCATCTAGAGCTTTTCACCGTCCGACGCACCCCCGGTAAGCTCAAATTCCTCGCGGGTTCCGAATCCGGCATGAGTGTGTTCATCAACGACGTGCCGCCCGAAGCCGCGGCTCAGCGACTGCGAGAGGCAGCGACCGAATGAGCACCCACAGCTACCTGGTCACCGGCGGCGCCGGCTACATCGGCAGCGTCGTCGCCGCCCGCCTGCTGGCCGCCGGGCACGCCGTCACCGTCCTCGACGACCTCTCCACCGGCCACCGCGCCGCCGTCCCCGACGGCGCCCGCTTCATCGAAGGCCGCGTCCAGGACGCGGGGGAGTGGCTGGACAGCTCCTACGAGGCGGTGCTGCACTTCGCCGCCCACTCCCAGGTGGGCCAGTCCGTCGCCGACCCCGAGCCCTACTGGCGCAACAACGTCGGCGGCACCGCCGACCTCCTCGCCGCCATGCGCGACGCCGGCATCCGCACCCTCGTCTTCTCCTCCACCGCCGCCACCTACGGCGAGCCCGCCACCGTCCCCATCACCGAGGACGCCCCCACCGCCCCCACCAACCCCTACGGCGCCACCAAGCTCGCCGTCGACCACATGATCAGCGGCGAGTGCGCGGCCCACGGCCTGGCCGCCGTCTCCCTGCGCTACTTCAACGTCGCGGGCGCCCACGGACCCCACGGCGAACGGCACGACCCCGAAACCCACCTGATCCCCCTCGTCCTCCAGGTCGCCCTGGGCGAGCGCGCGGCCGTCTCCGTCTACGGCGACGACTACCCCACCCCCGACGGCACCTGCGTCCGCGACTACATCCACGTCGCCGACCTCGCCGAGGCCCACCTCCTCGCCCTCACCGCGGCCCGCGACGGCGAACACCTCATCTGCAACCTCGGCAACGGCAACGGCTTCTCCGTCCACGAAGTCATCGAGACCGCCCGCAAAGTCACCGGCCACCCCATCCCCCACATCACCGCGCCCCGCCGCCCCGGCGACCCCGCCACCCTCGTCGCCTCCGCCGCACGCGCCCGGGAAACCCTCGGCTGGCACCCCACCCGCCCCGACCTCGCCGACATCGTCGCCGACGCCTGGGAATTCGCCCGCAGGACCGCGACCCCATGACCGCCCGGGCCGCCGCGACCGCCTTCACCCACACCTTCGGACACCCCCCGGACGGCGTCTGGGCGGCCCCCGGCCGCGTCAACCTCATCGGCGAGTACACCGACATCAACGAAGGCTTCGTGCTGCCCTTCGCCCTGCCCCACCGGACCTGGGCGGCCGCCTCCGCCCGCACGGACGGACGGCTGCGCCTGCACACCCGCCACGGCACCGGCGGCACCGTCGAGCTCCGCCTCGCCGACCTGCGCCCCGGCAGCGTCCGGGGCTGGGCCGCCTACCCCGCCGGCGTCGCCTGGGCCCTGCGCGCGGCCGGACACCCCGGCACCGGCGCGGACCTGCACTTCCAGGGCGACGTACCCGCCGGCGCGGGCCTGTCCTCCTCCGCGGCCCTGGAGCTCGCCACGGCCCTCGCCCTGGACGGCCTCCACGGCCCGGGGCGCAGCCTGCCCGAACTCGCGGCCCTGAGCCGGCGCGCGGAGAACGCATTCGTCGGCGTCCCCTGCGGCCCCATGGACCAGACGGCCTCCGCCTGCTGCATCCCCGGCCACGCCCTCCACCTCGACACCCGCGACCTCACCCACCGGCACGTCCCCTTCGACCCGGCGGCCGCGGGCCTGCGGCTGCTCGTGGTGGACACCCGGGTGAAGCACTCCCTCGGGGACGGCGCGTACGCGGCACGGCGCGCCGGGTGTGCGGCGGGGGCGCGCGCCCTGGGGGTGCGGGCGCTGCGCGACCTTTCTCCCGAGGACCTGCCGGGCGCGCTCGCCGAGCTGCCGGATCCGGCCGTGCGACCCCTCGTCCGCCATGTGGTCACCGAGAACCACCGGGTCGGTCAGGTGGCCGGCCACCTCGACGCGGGCGACCTCCGCGCCGTCGGCCCCGTCCTGACGGCCGGGCACGCCTCGCTCCGCGACGACTTCGCCGTCTCCTGCCCGGAGCTGGACCTGGTGGTCGCAGTCGCGAACGAGGCGGGCGCCCTGGGGGCCCGGATGACCGGCGGCGGTTTCGGCGGCTCGGCGGTGGTGCTGGTGGAGGAGGCGGCCGCGGAGGCCGTCGCCACCGCCGTGACGGCCGCCTTCGCGGCGGCCGGGCACCGCGCGCCGCGCGTCTTCACGGCCACCGCGGGCGCGGGCGCCCGGCGCATGGCCTGACGGCGCCCGCGCGGCAGGGGACCGACCAGCGCGTTCGGCCAACACCCCCGGCGGGCGGGGGCGGTGGGCCGGGGCGGGCGTGAACGACCGTGAATGACACGGACAACATCGAGTCGTTCCGTGTCGTTCGCTGCCCCAATACTGAACATAAAGCTCACCATGAACAGGCGGGTCAAGCAGTTTTGCCAATCGGCTTCCGGCGGCGGACCCCGGCCGTACGCTGATGCACAGCGTCGGTGGGGGCCGACGCTGATCAGGGGGCGAGACAGGCAGGTACGACGCCCGGGGTGGGGCAGTTGTCAGTGCACGGCGGCGGCCGTGCGCGCGTGACGGCTCCCGGACCCGGGCGCCGTACCCGCACTGGCCGCCTCCCGGGATATGGGGGTGGCTGTGGCACGTATTCGGGTTCTGGTGGTCGACGACCACCGCATCTTCGCCGAGTCGCTCGCCGCCGCCCTCGCGGCTGAGCCGGACGTGGACGTCTCGGCGGCGGGCAGCGGGCCGGCGGCGATGCGCGCACTGGAGCGCGCGCAGGGCGAGGGGCGGCGGTTCGACGTCCTGCTGGTCGACGCCGACCTGGGGGCGGTGGCCACGGACGTCGTACCGGGGCAGCTCCGCGGCCCCGTCCAGGAAGGCGCCGGGCAGCAGGAGGGCGCGGTCGACGGCATTTCCCTGGTGGCGGGCGTCCGCAGCGGCCAGCCCGCCGTGCGGACGGTGGTCCTCGCCGAGCGGGACGACCCCCGGCGGGCGGCCGCCGCGCTGCAGGCCGGTGCCGGTGGCTGGGTGGCCAAGGACTGCTCGCTGTCCCGGCTGCTGGCCGTCATCCGCGGGGTCCTGCGGGACGAGACGCACCTGCCGCCCGCCCTGCTGACGGGCGTGCTCAGGGAGCTCACCGCGGCCCGCAAACACCGCACCGAGAGCGAACGGCTGGTGGAGTCGCTGACCCCGCGCGAGCGCGAGGTCCTGCGGTGCATGGTGGCGGGGCTGGGGCGCAAGGCCGTCGCCGAGCGCCTCTACCTCTCCCCGCACACCGTCCGTACGCACATGCAGAACGTGCTGGGGAAGCTCGGGGTGCACTCCACCCTCGCCGCGGTGGCCCTGGCCCGGCGGGCCGGGGTGGGCCCGGTGGACCTAGCCGGGAACGTTGTCGAACGGGGCGGTCAACTGGCGTAGCAGGTCGGCCAGTTCGCGGCGCTGGGCGTGGGACAGCTCGGCGAGGATGGCGCGCTCCTGGGCCAGCAGCCCGGCGAGCGCCTCATCGGCGCGGTCCCGGCCCTCGGTCGTCAGGCGGACGAGCACGCCACGCCGGTCGCTGGGGTCGGGCAGCCGCTCGACCAGGCCCTTCTTGGCGAGCCGGTCGATGCGATTGGTCATGGTGCCCGAGGTGACCAGGGTCTGGGTGAGCAACTGCCCGGGGGAGAGCTGATAGGGCGCCCCGGCCCGGCGCAGCGAGGTCAGGACATCGAACTCCCACGGCTCCAGCTGGTGCTCGGCGAAAGCGATCCGGCGGGCCCGGTCGAGGTGGCGGGCCAGTCTGCTGACACGGCTCAGGACCTCGAGTGGTTCCACGTCGAGGTCCGGGCGCTCCCGGCGCCACGCTGAGACAAGCCTGTCGACCTCGTCCTCCATGACGATCAGTGTAGAGGGTCTGTCGACATGAAGTCTCTTGACGTCAAGAGACTTCTCCGGGGAAGCTGGGAAGGAGACCGTACGCGCCCCCGCACCCGGCGCCGCAAGGAGGCCCCGCCATGGACGCCACCCCCGCCTGGGACCCGCGGCAGTACCTCCGCCACGCCGGCCACCGCACCCGCCCCTTCCATGACCTCGTCGCCCGCGTCCCCGAGCTCCCCAGGACCCCGGCCCGCATCGCCGACCTCGGCTGCGGCCCCGGCACCGGCACCGCGCTCCTCGCCGCCCTCCGGCCCGACGCCCGCATCACCGGCCTCGACAACTCCCCCGACATGCTCGCCGCGGCCACGGCCCACACGGGCCCCACCGGCGGTGGCGGCCGCATCGACTTCGCCCACGCCAACATCGGCGCCTGGGAGCCCACCGAGACGTTCGACCTGATCATCTCCAACGCGGCACTCCACTGGGTCCCCGGCCACACCGACGCCTTCCCCCGCTGGGCGGACGCCCTCACCCCCGGCGGCACCCTCGCCTTCCAGGTGCCGGGGAACCACAGCGCACCCAGCCACACGATCCTGCGGGAGCTGTGCGAGGAGCCGCGGTGGCGGCAGCGGCTGGGCGCCGCGCGGACCGGGTCGGCCCGCGAACCCGCCGACTACCTGGCACACCTCTCCGGGCTCGGGCTCACCGCGGACGTCTGGGAGACGACCTACCTCCAGCTGCTGCCGGGGGAGGACCCCGTCCTGGACTGGCTGAAGGGGACGACCCTCCGGCCCGTACTCACGGCCCTCGCGGACGACCCGGGCGCCACGGAGGAATTCCTCCACACCTGCGCGACCCGCCTGAGAAAGGCGTACCCGAGGGGCCCGCACGGCACGGTCTTCCCTTTCCGCCGGATCTTCGCGGTGGCACGGAAGCCGGCGCCCAGCCCGCCCGGCGTTTGAGGGCAATCTTTGACCGTACGCAGGTCCGGGCGGCACGCCAGTGCCGGCCGCACGCCGGTACAAGCGGCACGTCAGCGCCAACCGCACGTCAGCGCAAGCGGCGAAGGGAAAAAACCCCGGGCCGTCAGGCCCGCCGGTGCCCGACGAGGCGCGGCTTCGCCTCCAGGCCGTCCAGCCCGTGCCACGCCAGGTTCACCAGATGCGCCGCCACCTCGGCCTTCTTCGGCTTGCGGACGTCCAGCCACCACTGACCCGTCAGCGCCACCATCCCCACCAGCGCCTGGGCATACAGCGGAGCCAGCTTCGGATCAAAGCCCCGCGCCTTGAACTCCAACCCCAGAATGTCCTCGACCTGCGTCGCGATATCGCTGATCAGCGACGCGAACGTGCCCGTCGACTGGGCCACCGGGGAATCCCGGACCAGAATGCGGAAGCCGTCCGTGTACGACTCGATGTAATCCAGCAGGGCGAACGCCGCCTGCTCCAGCAGCTCCCGCGGATGCCCCGCCGTCAGCGCCCCCGTCACCAGATCCAGCAGCTGCCGCATCTCGCGGTCGACCACCACCGCGTACAGCCCCTCCTTGCCGCCGAAGTGCTCGTACACCACCGGTTTGGAGACCCCGGCCTTCGCCGCGATCTCCTCCACCGACGTGCCCTCGAACCCCCGCTCGGCGAACAGCGTGCGACCGATGTCCAGCAGCTGCTCACGGCGCTCGGCGCCGGTCATCCGCACCCGCCGGGTACGACGGGCCCCCGCATCGGCCGCCCGGTTCTTGTTACTGGTGGAACTACTGTCGATCGCCACGCTGCCCATCATGCCTCCCCCCGCTACCGGCGGAAGCACCCACGGGCGGCGCAGTCCTCCGGGAGTCGATGCGGCTCGCGTCCGGCCACCGCACGTCATAGGCCCAGCCGGCCTTCTCGAACCAGCGGATGATGCGGGCGCTGGAATCCAGCTGCCCCTTCAGCACGCCGTGCCGCGCCGACGTCGGATCCGCGTGGTGCAGGTTGTGCCAGGACTCGCCGCACGACAGCACCGCCAGCCACCACACATTGCCCGACCGGTCACGCGACTTGAACGGCCGCTTGCCCACCGCGTGACAGATCGAATTGATCGACCACGTCACATGGTGCAGCAGCGCCACCCGCACCAGCGAACCCCAGAAGAACGCCGTCGCCGCGCCCTGCCACGACCACGTCACCAGCCCGCCCACCAGCGGCGGGATCAGCAGCGACACCGTCGTCCACAGGACGAACTGCCGGGACACCCGGCGGACCGCGGAATCCTTGATCAGATCCGGCGCGTACTTCGCCTGCGACGTCTGCTCCTCATCGAACATCCATCCCATGTGGGCCCACCACAGGCCCTTCATCAGCGCCGGCACGCTCTCCCCGTACCGCCACGGCGAATGCGGATCACCCTCCGCGTCCGAGAACCGGTGGTGACGCCGGTGGTCCGCCACCCAGCGCACCAGCGGCCCCTCCACCGCCAGCGACCCCATGATCGCCAGCGCGATCCGCAGCGGCCGCTTCGCCTTGAACGCCCCATGGGTGAAATACCGGTGGAAGCCGATCGTGATGCCGTGGCAGCCGATGTAGTACATCGCCACCATCAGCCCCAGATCCAGCCAGCTCACCCCCCACCCCCAGGCCAGCGGCACCGCGGCGAGCAGCGCCACGAACGGCACGGTGATGAAGAGCAGCAGCGCCACCTGCTCCACCGAACGCTTGCTGTCACTGCCCAAAGTGGCGGACGGAAGTGGGGTTTCCTGGGCCTTCGGCGCGTCTTCGATCACGTCGGGGCTTGCAGTCATGGGATCCCTCAGGGGCTCGGGGCACGGCTACGGGTCCGTAACCTACGGCTTCGTAAGTATGGCAGGGCGGCACCCCGAAGCACGAGGGCTGTGGACGACCGCGCGTCGGACGGCGACCTATGCTGGGGGACGTCGGACAGCGCGGTCCGCAACCCCTCCAGACGTGCTCAGAAACTCTGCAAGGAGCCGCACCTGTGAGCAGTGCCGACCAGACCCTCCCCGCCGCCGGAACCACCCCGCAGAGCGACGGCGACGAAGCACAGCGCAGCGCAGCCCTGCGCGCCGACATCCGCCGCCTCGGCGACCTCCTCGGCGAAACCCTGGTCCGCCAGGAGGGCGACGACCTCCTCGCCCTCGTCGAACGCGTGCGCGCCCTCACCCGCACCGACGGCGAGGCCGCCGCCCGCCTCCTGGGCGACACCGACCTGGAGACCGCCGCCAAGCTCGTCCGCGCCTTCTCCACCTACTTCCACCTGGCCAACGTCACCGAACAGGTCCACCGCGGCCGCGAGCTCCGGGCCAAGCGCGACGCCGAGGGATCGATCCTCGCCCGCACCGCCGACCAGCTCAAGGACGCCGACCCCGACCACCTCCGGCAGACCGTCCAGCACCTCGGCGTACGCCCCGTCTTCACCGCCCACCCCACCGAAGCCGCCCGCCGCAGCGTGCTCAACAAGCTCCGCCGCATCGCCGAGCTCCTCGACGCCCCCGCCACCGCCGGCGGCGAAAAGCGCCGCACCGACCTCCGCCTCGCCGAGAACATCGACCTGCTCTGGCAGACCGACGAACTGCGCGTCGCCCGCCCCGAGCCCACCGACGAGGCCCGCAACGCCATCTACTACCTCGACGAACTCCACGCGAACGCCGTCGGCGACGTCCTGGAGGACCTCGCCGCCGAGCTCGACCGCGTCGGCGCCGAGCTCCCCGCCACCACCCGCCCGCTCACCTTCGGCACCTGGATCGGCGGCGACCGCGACGGCAACCCCAACGTCACCCCCCAGGTCACCTGGGACGTCCTGATCCTCCAGCACGAACACGGCATCACCGACGCCCTCGAACTCGTCGACCTCCTCCGCAGCGCCCTCTCCAACTCCATCCGCAACAGCGGCGCCACCGAGGAACTCCTCACCTCCCTCCGGCGCGACCTGGAACTCCTCCCCGAGATCAGCCCCCGGTACAAGCGCCTCAACGCCGAGGAGCCCTACCGCCTCAAGGCCACCTGCGTCCGCCAGAAGCTCGTCAACACCCGCGAGCGCCTCGCCCGCAACACCCCCCACGAGCCCGGCCGCGACTACCTCGGCACCGCCGAACTCCTCGCCGACCTCCAGCTCATCCAGGACTCCCTGCGCGCCCACCGCGGCCGCCTCATCGCCGACGGCCGCCTCGAACGCGCCCTGCGCACCCTCGCCGCCTTCGGCCTCCACCTCGCCACCATGGACGTCCGCGAACACGCCGACGCCCACCACCACGCCCTCGGCCAGCTCTTCGACCGCCTCGGCGAGGAATCCTGGCGCTACGCCGACATGCCCCGCGACTACCGCCGCAAGCTCCTCGCCAAGGAACTGCGCTCCCGCCGCCCCCTCGCCCCCCAGCCGGCCCCCCTCGACGCCGACGGCGAGAAGACCCTCGGCGTCTTCCACACCATCCGCGAGGCCCTCGCCCGCTTCGGCCCCGAGGTCGTCGAGTCCTACATCATCTCCATGTGCCAGGGCGCCGACGACGTCTTCGCCGCCGCCGTCCTCGCCCGCGAAGCCGGCCTCATCGACCTCCACGCCGGCTGCGCCAAGATCGGCATCGTCCCCCTCCTGGAGACCACCGACGAGCTCAAGGAAGCCGACCGCATCCTCGACGAGATGCTCGCCGACCCCTCCTACCGGCGCCTCGTCGCCCTCCGCGGCGACGTCCAGGAGGTCATGCTCGGCTACTCCGACTCCTCCAAGTTCGGCGGCATCACCACCAGCCAGTGGGAGATCCACCGCGCCCAGCGCCGCCTCCGCGACGTCGCCCACCGCTACGGCGTGCGCCTGCGCCTCTTCCACGGCCGCGGCGGCACCGTCGGCCGCGGCGGCGGCCCTACCCACGACGCGATCCTCGCCCAGCCCTGGGGCACCCTCGAAGGCGAGATCAAGGTCACCGAACAGGGCGAGGTCATCTCCGACAAGTACCTCATCCCCGCCCTCGCCCGCGAAAACCTGGAACTGACGGTCGCCGCCACCCTCCAGGCATCCGCCCTGCACACCGCACCCCGCCAGTCCGACGAAGCCCTCGCCCGCTGGGACGCGGCCATGGACACCGTCTCCGACGCCGCCCACGACGCCTACCGGCACCTCGTCGAGGACCCGGACCTGCCCGCGTACTTCTTCGCCTCCACCCCCGTCGACCAGCTCGCAGAGCTGCACCTGGGCTCCCGGCCCTCCCGCCGCCCGGACTCCGGCGCCGGCCTCGACGGCCTCCGCGCCATCCCCTGGGTCTTCGGCTGGACCCAGTCCCGCCAGATCGTCCCCGGCTGGTACGGCGTCGGCTCAGGACTCAAGGCCGCCCGCGAAGCAGGACTCGACACCGTCCTGGACGAAATGCACGAACACTGGCACTTCTTCCAGAACTTCCTCTCCAACGTCGAGATGACCCTCGCCAAGACCGACCTGCGCATCGCCCAGCACTACGTCGACACCCTCGTCCCCGACCACCTCAAGCACGTCTTCGACACCATCCGCGCCGAACACGAGCTGACCGTGCAGGAAGTCCTGCGCATCACAGGAGAGCGAGAACTGCTCGACTCCAGCCCGGTGCTCAGGCAGACGTTCCACATCCGGGACGCGTACCTGGACCCGATCTCCTACCTCCAGGTAACGCTGCTGCACCGCCAGCGGCTCGCCGCGGAGCGGGGAGAGGAAGCCGACCCCACGCTGTCGCGAGCACTGCTGCTCACCGTGAACGGTGTGGCCGCGGGCCTGCGCAACACCGGCTGACGCCCCCGAGCGGCCTCGCCGCTTGTCCTCGAACGCCGGACGGGCCACCTGTCAGCCCGTCCGGCGTTCGCATGCCGGATCAGGAGTTGTACGTCCCCTGCGCCCGCTCCAGACCGTCCACGATCAGCGTCTCCACCGCGTCCGCCGCCCGGTCCACCTCGAACGCCAGCTCCTTGCGCTCGGTGGACGAGAAGTCCTTCAGCACGAAATCCGCGACCTGCATCCGCCCCGGCGGACGCCCGATCCCGAACCGCACCCGGCAGTAATCCGGCCCCAGCGCCTTCGTGATCGACTTCAGCCCGTTGTGGCCGTTGTCGCCACCGCCCAGCTTCAGCCGCAGCTGCCCGAAATCGATGTCCAGCTCGTCGTGCACGGCGACGATCCGCTCCACCGGCACCTTGTAGAAGTCCCGCAGCGCGGCCGTCGGCCCGCCCGACAGATTCATGAACGACATCGGCTTCGCGACGACCACCCGCCGGCCGGCCGGACCCGGCCCACCGAGCCGCCCCTCGACGACCAGCGCCCGCGACTTGTGCACCTTGAACTTCGCCCGCATGCGCTCCGCGATCAGGTCCGCGACCATGAAACCCACGTTGTGCCGGTTCGCCGCGTACTCCGGGCCCGGATTGCCCAGGCCCACGATCAGCCAGGGACTCGTGTCGTCCGTCATCTGCATACCTCCTTATAGCCAACCGCCGCCCCGCTCCGTGCGGAGCGGGGCGGCGGCGGCGAAGAAAAACCGAAGCAGGCGAGGATCAGGCCTCGGTGCTCTCGGCCTCGGCCGGGGCCTCGGTCTGGGCGGCCAGAACCTGCAGGACGACGGTGTCACCGTCGACGGCCAGGGAGGTACCGGCCGGCAGGACGACGTCCTTGGCCAGCACGGAGGCACCGGCCTCCAGGCCCGCGATGTTCGCGGTCACGGACTCGGGCAGGTGGGTGGCCTCGGCCTCGACCGTCAGGGTGTTCAGGACGTGCTCGAGCAGGTTGCCGCCCGGGGCCAGCTCGCCCTCGGTCTGAACCGGAACCTCGACCGTGACCTTCTCGCCCTTGGAGACGACCAGCAGGTCGACGTGGACCAGGAAGCCCTTGAGCGCGTCACGCTGGACGGCCTTGGGGATGACCAGCTCTTCGCGACCCTCGATGTCCAGGGAGATCAGAACGTTCGGCGTCTTGAGCGCCATCATCATGTCGTGGCCCGGCAGCGTCAGGTGAACCGGCTCGCCACCGTGACCGTAGACAACGGCGGGAACCTGACCGGCAACACGGGCGCGGCGGGCGAAGCCCTTGCCGAACTCGCGGCGGACCTGTGCGGGGATCTTGACCTCGGACATGAGCACTCCTCGTGAGCAAAAGGATCTGACGGCCGTTACCCGGCCCACGACAGACCTGCTGCGAAGAGCGCGTCGATAACGGACCGCCGCACAAAAAAGTGCGGCCTCCCTCGCCGAGCAACTTGTGAAGTGTACCCGGCGGGGAGACCGCCCAGAAATCGATCAGTACGCGACCGACCGGCAGACGACTACGCCTGCTCCTCGAAGAGGCTCGTCACCGAACCGTCCTCGAACACCTCGCGCACCGCACGCGCGATCGTCGGCGCGATCGACAGCACCGTGATCTTGTCCAGCTCCAGCTCACCCGGCGTCGGCAGTGTGTTCGTGAACACGAACTCACTCACCTTCGAGTTCTTCAGACGATCGGCCGCCGGACCCGACAGCACACCGTGCGTCGCCGTCACGATGACGTCCTCCGCACCATTGGCGAACAGCGCGTCCGCCGCGGCGCAGATCGTGCCACCCGTGTCGATCATGTCGTCCACCAGGACACACACACGACCCTTCACATCACCGACGACCTCGTGCACGGTGACCTGATTGGCGACATCCTTGTCACGGCGCTTGTGCACGATCGCCAGCGGCGCGCCCAGACGGTCGCACCAGCGGTCGGCGACCCGCACGCGGCCCGCGTCCGGAGAGACAACCGTCAGCTTGTCGCGGTCCACCTTCGCGCCCACGTAGTCCGCCAGGATCGGCAGCGCGAACAGGTGATCCACCGGGCCGTCGAAGAAGCCCTGAATCTGGTCCGTGTGCAGATCGACCGTGAGAATACGGTCCGCACCCGCCGTCTTGAACAGATCCGCGATCAGGCGGGCCGAGATCGGCTCACGGCCACGGTGCTTCTTGTCCTGACGGGCATAGCCGTAGAACGGCACCACCACGGTGATGCTCCGGGCCGAGGCACGCTTCAGGGCATCGAGCATGATGAGCTGCTCCATGACCCACTTGTTGATCGGAGCCGTGTGGCTCTGCATCAGGAAGCAGTCCGCGCCACGCGCCGACTCCTGGAAGCGGACGTAGATCTCGCCGTTGGCGAAGTCGAACGCCTTGGTCGGGACCAGGCCGACGCCCAGCTGATGCGCGACCTCCTCGGCAAGCTCGGGGTGGGCGCGGCCGGAGAAGAGCATCAGCTTCTTCTCGCCGGTCGTCTTGATCCCGGTCACAGCACAGTCTCCTTGGATGTCGCTTTGTGTGCGCTTATCACGGTACGCCCCGCATGACGTACCCGTGTCACGGTCACTGCCCGCCGTCGGTCTCCCGACCCTCCGCACGGGCGTCCTGGCCAGCAGCAGAAGCGGCCTGAGCGGCTGCGCTTCCCGGGCGCTTACGAGCCACCCAGCCCTCGATATTCCGCTGCTGCCCACGTGCGACAGCCAGCGAACCCGGGGGCACATCCTTGGTGATGACCGAGCCGGCCGCGGTGTACGCGCCGTCCCCGATCGTGACCGGAGCCACAAACATGTTGTCCGAGCCGGTCCGGCAGTGCGAGCCGATCGTCGTGTGGTGCTTGTTCACACCGTCGTAGTTCACGAAGACGCTCGCGGCGCCGATGTTCGTGAACTCACCGATCGTCGCGTCACCGACGTACGAGAGATGCGGCACCTTCGTGCCCTCGCCGATCACGGCGTTCTTCATCTCCACGTACGCGCCGGCCTTGGACTTCGCCCCCAGCCGCGTGCCCGGCCGCAGGTACGCGAACGGGCCGACGCTCGCACCCTCGCCGATCAGCGCGCCCTCCGCCACGGTGTTGCTCACCGTGGCGCCCGCGCCGACCGTGGTGTCCGTCAGCCGCGAGTTCGGCCCCACCTCGGCGCCCGAGGCCACATGGGTGGCGCCCAGCAGCTGGGTGCCCGGGTGCACGACCGCGTCCGGCCCGAACGTCACCGTCACGTCGACCAGCGTCGAGGCCGGGTCCACGACCGTCACACCGCTCATCATCGCCGCGTGCAGCAGCCGCTCGTTGAGCAGCTTGCGGGCCTCGGCGAGCTGGACGCGGTTGTTGATCCCCAGGATCTCCCGGTGGTCCCCGGCCACGGCCGCGCCCACCCGGTGCCCGGCCTCGCGCAGGATGCCCAGCACGTCGGTCAGGTACTCCTCGCCCTGGCTGTTGTCCGTGCGGACCTTGCCGAGGGCGTCGGCGAGAAGCTGGGCGTCGAACGCGAACACCCCGGAGTTGATCTCCCGGATGGCGCGCTGCGCGTCGTCGGCGTCCTTGTGCTCGACGATCGCCGTCACGGCACCGGTCGCGTCGCGGACGATGCGCCCGTAGCCGGTGGAGTCGGGCACCTCGGCGGTCAGCACGGTGACGGCGTTGCCGTCGGCCGCGTGGACGTCGCTGAGCTTCTTGAGCGTCTCGCCGGTCAGCAGGGGGGTGTCGCCGCAGACCACGACGACGGTGCCGGCGAGGACGACCCCGCTGTCACCGAGGGCCTCCAGGCCCATGCGCACGGCGTGCCCGGTGCCGTTCTGCTCGTACTGCACGGCGGTGCGGGTGCCGGGGTCGATCTCCGCCAGGTGTGCGGATACCTGCTCGCGGGCGTGCCCGACGATCACCACGAGGTGCTCGGGGTCCAGCTCGCGGGAGGCGGCGACGACGTGTCCGACGAGGGAACGGCCGCAGATCGCGTGCAGGACCTTGGGGGTCGCCGACTTCATGCGGGTGCCCTCACCCGCTGCGAGGACGACGACGGCTGCCGGGCGGTTGGCGCTCACGGGTGTGCCCTTCGGCTTCGGGTGGTGGACATCCGAAGGATACCGGTGCGATTTCCGGTCGAAACGCGGGCGGGTCCTGACCTGGGGGTCAGGACCCGATGCATTCGAACTTTGAGCTCCGCTGCCAGGACTCGAACCTGGAAAAAGGACTCCAAAGGTCCCCGTGTTGCCAATTACACCACAGCGGATAGCAAGCCGCCCCAAAAGGGACATTCCGCTAGGCGGCTGGCTTGACCCCCAACACTATGCCGTACCACCAGCCTTCGATGCGACGGTATAGGTCAGCGCCTTGTAGGACCCGTACCGTCAGGCACCCTCGGTAGTTCTCTCCTACGTTCTTGCGGACAGTCTTCGGGTTGTGTCTCTTGAGGGTCGTCTTGCCGAAGGAGCCGATACCGATGCCGACGTGTTCTGCCCAGAAGTGCTCTGCTGCGGCTACATCGGCGGACTCATGGATCAAGACATGGAATCTGAGCCGGCTGTTCTCAACCCCGAGTAGGCGTAGCCAGGCCAGGTAGAGGCTGATCATGTCCGGGTCGCTGTTGACGAAGGTGACGAGTTCACTCCGTCGGTGGGGCTTGCTCTTTGTGCCTTCTGCCCAGTAGAGGGCAACGCCCGCGATGAACAGCTCGCGGTCGGAGATGCGGCCTATCTCCTGGGTCGCAGCGCTCTTCGTCTCCTGTCGTTGCAGGTCGCGTGCCCTGCGGAGTGGTTCCCAGCGTGCCTCGGCCATCGCGCGGCTGTGCTCTGTGATCTTCCTTGCCGGTCTCGGCAGATCCCTCACCCACAGCGACACCGAGCTCTTCGACACCCCCAGCTCCGCGACGATCTCGTCGTACGTCCTGCCCGCCAGCCGCAGCTCGCGGGCCCGGGCCTGCATGTCCGTTTTCGGTTGGACCATGTGCTCAGCTTCGTCTCGCATGGGCTTGCATGTGGCGAAAACACGGTCGATTCAACAGTTCGAGGGAAACCGGCAGGTTTCACCCCCAATCGCACCCGCCCCGTGCTGCCGCGCGTACCGGAAAACGGGTGGCGGGCGCCCGTAGTCTGGGTGGTATGACCACAACGGGGGCAATCGCGGAGGCGGGCGCGCGGGGCGCGTCCGACGGGCCGTGGTGGTGGGCGCGCAAGCGCGGTTTCGTACTGGATGTCCTGCTGGCCTTGGTGTCGGCGGTGGAGTGCGCGGTGGAAGGCGTCGTCTTCGCCGAGCAGGTCGGTGCGCCGGAGCCGCTCGGCGCGGCGGTGGGGGTGCTGGTCGGTGCCTCGCTGGTGCTGCGGCGGCGGTTGCCGATAGTCCTGGTGCTCGTGGCGATCGCGATCACGCCGGCCGAGATGGGTTTCCTGCTGAGCGTCGTGGGCCTGTACACGCTGGCCGCCTCGGAGGTGCCGCGCCGGCTGACGGTCGTGCTGGCCGGGGTCTCGGTCGTCGGGACGTTCGTCGTGGCGTTCGTGCGGTTCAAGCAGGACCTGAGCCAGGACGGCTACGAGCCGGGCGTGTGGCTGGTGATGTTCTTCTCGGCGCTGATGGCGCTGGGGCTGGCCGCGCCGCCGGTGCTGATGGGCTTGTACGTGGGGGCGCGGCGCCGGCTGGTCGAGAGTCTGCGGGAGCGGGCGGACGGCTTGGAGCGGGAGCTGTCGCTGCTGGCGGACCGGGCGGAGGAGCGGGCGGTCTGGGCGCGGAACGAGGAGCGCACGCGGATCGCGCGGGAGATGCATGACGTGGTGGCGCACCGGGTGTCGCTGATGGTGGTGCACGCGGCGGCGTTGCAGGCGGTGGCGTTGAAGGACCCGGAGAAGGCGTCGCGGAACGCGGGTCTGGTGGGGGATATGGGTCGCCAGGCGCTGACGGAGTTGCGGGAGATGCTGGGGGTGCTGCGGACGTCGTCGGACGGGGCGGTGGCCGGGATGTCGGCGGCGGCGGATTCGCAGCGGTTGGCTGAGGTGGCTTCGGCGGCTTCGGCGCGGGTGTCGGTGGGTGCTGTGCCGGGTGGTGCGGCCGGTGGCGCGGATGCGGGTGGTGAGGGTCCGAGGCTGGTGGAGCTGGAGGATCTGGTGGGTCAGTCGCGGGCGGCGGGGATGGTCGTGGAGCTGTGTGTGGAGGGGGAGGAGCGTTCGTACGGGGTGCGGGTGGAGCGCACGGCGTACCGGGTGGTGCAGGAGGCCCTGACGAATGTGCACAAGCACGCGCCGGGGGCGAAGGCGACGGTCCGGGTGGCGCACCGGGAGGGTGAGGTGGCGTTGCAGGTGGAGAACGGTCCGTCGGAGGGTGGGGCGGATGCGGGGTTGCCGAGTGGTGGCAATGGGCTGGTGGGGATGCGGGAGCGGGTGTCGGCGCTGGGTGGGGTGTTTGTGTCGGGGCCGACGGATGCGGGTGGTTTTCGGGTGTCGGCGGTGATCCCGGGTGCCGGGGGCGTCGGCGGGGTGTGAGTTCGGCTGGTTTTCGCCCTGGTTTTGGCTGGTTCTCGCTGCCTGGGCGGGGCTGTGTGGGTGGTGGGTGGCGGCGGCGCCGGAAGGTTCAGGTGCGGGGGCCTGCCGAGAGGCGTGAGGGGCGGGTTCCGGTGACGAGGGCGCCGATGGCGCGGTCGATGTCGGAGCCGAGGTACCAGTCGCCGGAGTGGTCGAGGCTGTAGACGCGGCCGTGGGTGTCGATGGTCAGGAGGGCCTGGCCGTCGGCTTCCTGGCCGAGGGGGCAGACGTCGGCGCCGAGGGCGCGGCCGAGGTCGGCGACGGTGCGGGCGAGGTGGAGCCCGTGGAGCGGGTCGATGTGGAAGGGCGTGGGGGCGATGTGGCGCCCCGGACCGGGTGCGGTGATGTGGAGGCCGCCGAATTCGGCCCACGCCTCGACGGCGGCGGGGAAGACGGTGTGCCGGTGGCCCGCGGGGGAGGTGTGGGCGCGCAGGGCGTCGGCCCAGTTCTCGGCGGCTTTGATGTCCCAGCGGCCGGGTTGCCAGCCGGCTTCGCGGAGGGCGGCGTCGACGGCGACGGGGAAGCGGGTGGCGGCGGTGCGGTCGAAGGCGCGCATGGGTCAGCTCTTGCCGTTGGCGGGGGCGGCGGGGTCGACGGCGCGCACCCCGAAGTGGGTGAGGAGGGCGGTGCAGGAGCGGCAGGGGGGTGCGTAGCCGCCGTGGTGGGGGTCGCCGTCCTCGCGGATGTGGCGGGCGGTGAGTTTGGAGTGTTTGAGGGCGCGTCTGGCTTCGCCGTGGGTGAGGGGTTTGCGGGCGGCGCGTTTGCTGCGGCTGCTTTCGAAGGCGCTGAGGTAGCGGGTGAGGAGGACGGCTTCGGGGCAGCGGCCGGTGAAGCGTTCGCGGCGGTCGCTGGTGAGGGTGTCGAGGAAGTCCTGGACGAGGGGGTGGAGTGCCGGGGGCTGGTCGGCTTTGCCTCCGGTGCAGGTGAGGGTCTCGCCGCGGACGGAGAGTGCGGCGGCGACGGCGGGCAGGATGCCGTCGCGGCGGTGGAGCAGGGCGGGGGGCCGTTCGGCGTCCTCGGTGGCGCTCCAGCTGAGCCGGGGGTCGCCGGGTGCGGTGGCACCTTCGTCGGCGGTCCGGCGGTCCTGAGTCGTGTGCATGGTGGTTCTTCCCTCCCGTGCAATCCCCCTGTTGCGGGGATCAGACTGCCAAATGGGATGGCCGGTGTGGAAGTCAGGTCTGGGTTGGGTGAGTGCTGTGTGATGTTCATGTGTCGGGTGATCACTCCGGGGACTCGGCTGGTCGTGGGGGTGGGCGGGGGTCCGGGGCGGGGGTGCGGGGCGCGGTCCGCCGCTTGCGGCACCGCATAGGCTGTGCCGCACGGGGTGTTCTCGGCCATGGGGACACCGTCCGGCCGGGCCGTCCCGTGGCACGGCCGGGGGTCTGGTGGTTCGCGGCGTTCGCCGCATATGTCCGGGCCGCCAGGGGACACAGCCAGCAGGGGGCATCCGCCATGACGACAGGTCGGCTCGGGCAGCAGGCCGCGCCACCGAACACGGCCTACGCCGGGCAGGTCGTGTTTTTTCCGGATCCGGTGCGGTCCGGCCGCTATCCCAAGGGTGTGCGGGTGGACGAGGACGGTTTCCCGGATTTCTCGCCGTACGCGCGGGCCGCCGCCGAGATCGCGGAGCCGCCGGAGGGGTTCGGCGTCGACGAGCTGCGGCTGACGGACTACGTGTCGGCGAACGCCGCCCTGCACGCGGAGGGGCACGAGCTGTGGTCGTCCCTGCCGCCGGTGGCGACGCCGCACGGCTGGACGTGGCACCACGTGGCGGGCACGCGCCGGCTGGAGCTGGTGCCGGTCGAGGTGAAGGCGCTGCTGCGGCACCACGGTGGGCTGGCGACGGCCGCCGTGGACCAGGACAAGCGGGGCACGCGGCCGTTGCAGGAGACCCGGCCGGTGCACTTCGCGCTGCCGCAGCGGGATCTTGCGGTGACCGAGGAGCAGGTGCAGGGCGTCGAGGAGGATCTCGGGTACCGCCTGCCGGGTGCTTACCGGGCGTTTTTGAAGGCGGCGGGCGGCTGTGCCCCGGTGGGCGCGGCGCTGGACGCGGAGCTGGGTCTGCTGGTGGACCAGCCGTTCTTCACCGTCCGGGACGAGTCCGCGGTCAATGACCTCGTGTATGTGAACAAGTGTCTGCGTGACCACTTCACCAAGGACTATCTGGGTGTCGGTTTCGTGCAGGGCGGTGTGCTCGCGGTCAAGGTGAAGGGCGAGGCGATCGGGTCGGTGTGGTTCTGCCCGTACGACGACGCCCGGGACCAGGACGGCTGGACGGTGCAGGAGCGGGTGGAGCGGCTGCTGCTGCCTTGTGGTGAGGACTTCGACGTGTTTCTCTCGCGGCTGGCCGGCGGCCCGCCGGAGCTGGAGACCGTCGCGAACCTGATGGTCGACGGTGGCTTCGCGTACGCCGTCCCGGTGGAGGGGTGAGCGCGGGATGGTGACGTTCGCGCAAGCGCAGGAGCGCGGGGAGCGCTGGGCCAATGCCGAGGTTCCGGCGTATCAGCACCGGGAGGTCCGGGTGCGGGAGTTCGACCTGGGCTTCGTGGTCTGGGCCGAGGACCGGGCGGAAGGCCCGACGTCGGACGGTGGCCAGGTGCGTCTGGTGATCGCCCGGGACAGCGGGGAGACCACGCTGTGGCCGGGGCTGCCGGTGGGTGAGGTGATCCGGCGGTACGAAGAGGAGTACGGGGTCGTGGACGAGTCGGTGCCGGTGGCGGACACGCCGCCGAAGCGGCTGGACCTGGAGGCGACGTCGTTCCTGCTGAGTCCGCCGCAGTGGCTGCAGGACGCGGCGGACGCGATCGGGATCCCGGACCGGCGGTCGGGCGCGGGCTCCTCGCCGGCTCCGGCGCCGGCCCCGGTGCCCGTTCCGCCGCCGCCGGCACCGGTGGCGGCGGCCCCTGAGGTTGCTTCCGCAACGGACGAGCCGGTCGCCGCCGCGGCGGTGGACGAGCCGGCGGGTGAGCCCGCCTGGGCCGACGCGAACGTGGCGGAGGCCGCGGAGGACCGGTCCGTCGGTCTGCCCGCGACGGTCCTCGCGCCCGCGCTGTCGGGTACGGACGAGGACGACACCCCGCCGGCGGGCAGCCGGCCGGACGCGAAGACGGCTCTGATGGCGACGGGCAGCGCGCTGCCGCCCACGGCGATCGCTCCGGCGATCGAGGACCCGAACGCGGGGGCCTCTGGTGTTTCGCAGGGGGCTGCCGGAGTGCATGGTCAGTCGCAGGCGCCGGGCGCTCCGGTGCCGCCCGGTCCTCCTGGCGCGCCGGGGATGCCGGGTGCGCCCGGTGCGCCCGGTGCCCCTGGCGGGCCTGCCGCCGGGGCGGGCCGGCCGGGTGCCGGTGGCCCGGTGCCGCCGGGCCCTCCCGGGGTTCCTGGTGCTTCCGGTGCTTCCGGTCCTTCTGGTCCTTCTGGTCAGCCGGGTGCCGGTGGTCCTGGGCAGGTCGGCGAGCCGGGTGCGTCCGGGGTGGGCCGGCCGGGTGCCGGCCCGGTGCCGCCCGGGCCTCCTGGTGCCCCGGGTCAGCCCGCTGCTCCTGTGCACCACGCCGCGACGATGCTGGCGAGCCCGGGGACGCCGGGCATGCCGGGTGCCCCCGCGGCTCCCGGTCAGCCGCACCTGCCGGGCGCTCCCGGCGCCCCGGCCGGCCGGCCGGGTGCGGGCGGCCCCGTGCCTCCGGGTCCCCCCGGCGCTCCGGGACAGCCCGCCGCGGGCGGTCCCGTACCGCCCGGGCCTCCCGGTGCCCCGGGTCAGCCCGCTGCTCCTGTGCACCACGCCGCGACGATGCTGGCGGGTCCGGGGACACCGGGCATGCCGGGTGCGCCCGGTGCCCCCGGTCAGCCCCCCGCCGCCCCCGGGCAGGGTCCCGGCGGTGTGCACCACGCCGCGACGATGCTGGCGGGTCCGGGGACGCCGGGGATGCCGGGTGCGCCCGGTCAGCCGCACCTGCCGGGTGCCCCTGGTCCGGCCCCCGTCCCGCAGGCTCCCGCGTACGGCTATCCGCAGGCGCCCTCCGGGCTGCCGACCGTCGGGCCCGGCTACATGGCCGTCCTGCGCTACCGCGCGCCCGACGGTTCGGAGCAGCAGCTGATCCGGCGCAGCGCGCCGGGCACGCCGCACCCCGAGTGGCAGATCCTGCACGAGCTGCGGGCGATGAACGTGCCGCCGCAGCAGGTGCTGGAGCTGCACACGGAGCTGGAGTCGTGTGACCTGCCGGGTGGCTACTGTGCGCGGATGGTGCGGGAGACGTGGCCGCAGGTGCGGATCAGCCACACGGCCGCGTACGGGCGGGACCATGTGACCCGTCAGCAGGGTGTGCGTCACCTGGTGGAGCACCAGGGCGAGTTGCACCAGGTCGCGGACGGTCCGGCGCGGCCTGCGCCCAACCGGGTGCCGTTGCCGCATCCGTCGCAGGTGCAGGTGGCGCCGCCGGTGGGTCCGGATGTGATCGGGCGTGAGCTGGCGGAGTCGTTCGGTCCGCAGGGTGTGTTCCGGTTCGAGCAGCGTGCGGTGTCGCGGCAGGGTGTGCCGGACGTGGTGGCGCAGACGCTGGTGTGGGCCGGTGTGCCGGTGGACTTCGGTCCGTTCTTCTGGGGTCAGGCGCAGCCGGGTCGTCCGGTGCCGACGCTGGGTGAGCTGGCGGCGGAGCGCGGTGTGCGGGCGGCGCCGGACGCGGGTTCGTATCTGGTGATGGGCAGTGATTACGGCCGTCAGCTGTGTGTGCAGTACGGGACGGCGCACATCGTGGCGGTGCCGTTGGAGGCGGGGCCGGACGGTGGTCCCGTTCCGCCGCAGTTCGTCAACACGAGCCTGCCTCAGTTCGTTCGCTCTTTGGCGCTGCTCGGCAAGATGTGGCGCTGGCGCTACGGTCTGACGCCGGAGCAGGCCGGGCGCTGGACGGTGGATTTCCAGCAGCAGTTGGCGGCGTTGGACCCGGCTGCGACGGCGTCGGCGGAGAACTGGTGGGCCGTGCTGGTGGAGCAGATGTGGGACGGTCTGTTCTAAGGGCCGGCTGATGTGTTGAGGGCGCAGGGCGTTCGACCCTTGGTGAGGGGTTGGGCGCCCTGTGTCGTCGGTTGGCGCATTCTTGACAGAAGAAGCGGGCGGAGTGTCGCGTTATGGGCATTTCCGTCGTCCAGGAATGATGTGCGCCGGACCGCGTCACATACCGGGTATCCGGGCTATAAGGGGCTTCAAGGATGAGTGCATCGGTATCTCCAGACGGTTTGGCTGTCGTCCGGGGCCGTGGTTACCGGCCTGATCAGGTGGAGCGCGCCCTCGTCGAGTTCGCGCGCCGGCGGGATGCGGCGTGGGAGCGGGCGGCCCGGCTGACGGTGCTGGAGCGGGAGATGGAGGACGAGCTCGCCCGGCTGGGGCAGCTGGTCGGGCAGCTTCCGCCGCAGACGTACGAGTCGCTGGGGCACCGGGCCCAGGGGCTGCTGTTCACCGCCCAGGCGGAGGCCGCGGGGCTGCGGGAGCGGGCGGACGCGGCGGCCGGCGAGGCGCGGGAGGCCGCGGAGGCGCACGGGCGGGCGGTGCGGGAGGCCGCGCACGAGTGGGCGGTGGCGGTCCGGGGCGAGGCGGACGAGTGGGCGCGGCGGGCGACGCTGGCCGCGGAGTCCTTCGCCGACGAGGTGCGGGCCGAGGCGCGCCGGGAGGCCAAGGCGCGGCGCGAGGACGCGCAGGCGGCGCTGGTGGAGATGCGCGAGCGCACGGCGGCCGCCCTGGCGGAGCAGGAGCAGGAGCACGCGGAGCGCTGGGAGGCGGCGGGCCGTGAGATCGCCGAGCGCGAGGGCGCGCTGGAGCTGCGGATCGCGGCGATGGAGGAGTACGCGCGCAACGCCCTGGCCGAGGCGCAGCGCCGGGTGGCGGAGGCGGAGGAGGCGGCTCGGCACGGTCAGGAGGACGCCGAGGCGCAGGGGGCCGCGCTGATCGCGCACGCGCGGGTGCGGGAGGAGCGGATCACGCGGGACACGGAGCGGGTGCTGCGGGAGCACGACGAGCGCCGCGAGGAGCTGCGGGCGCACATGGCGCACGTGCGGCACAGCCTGGCGGCGCTGACGGGAAAGCCGGTCGCGGAGGACGCGGGCGCGGGCGAGCTGTGAGGGGTGCGGTCCCGCCTGTGGGGGCGGGACCGCGGGTGTCGGCGGTCTGTCAGGTCGCGGGGGTGCTCTTGGGCTTGACGCCGGCGGGCGTACCGGTGGGCTTGTCCGCGGGCTTGGTGGTTTCCGGCTGGGGGCCGGTGACGTTGAGTTGCAGGAGAAGGGTCGTTCCGTTGGCGGTGACGATCCGGAGGGCGTAGCCGCCGGTGTGCTCGTCGGCGTACAGGGTCGGCAGGGTGACGTTGCCTTCCTTGTCGGTGGTGCCCAGATCGAGGGTGCGGACCGGCTTGCCGTCCTTGCCCTTGAAGTAGGGGCCGGCCTTGACGTCGGTCTTGCCGTCGGGGCTGGTCACGGTGGCGGTGACGGTGGTGCCTGAGACGGACTTGCCGTTGCCGCTGGCCTTGAGTTCGACCTTGTCGGTGAAGGCTGTGCCCGCGCCGGTCTGGAGCGGCTTCTCGCTGCCGACGCGGACGAGCTTGTCGACGGTGCCGACCTTGACGGTGGCGTCGAAGTCGGCGGAGGCGCCCTCGCCGGTGCCGCCGACGATCGTGGCGCGGACGACGAACTGTTCCGCCCGGGTGCCCGCGAGGAGCTGGGGCGCGGTGGCGATGCCGTCCTTACCGGTCGTGACAACGGGCTTCTTGTCACGGCCGATGAAGTGGCTCTCGGTGCCTTCGACGCCGACGATCTCGAATCGGACGCGGGTGCCCGCGGTGTGCTTCCCGGCGCTGTCCCAGGCGCGGACGCTGGCCCGCTTCTCGAAGACGTCGACCGTGACGGCCTCGATCGCGCGGTCGCCCATCCGCTCCAGACGGGTCGCGGGGGCAGGCGTCGGCTTCGATCCCTCGTCGCCGCCGGGCTTGTGAGGCGGCTTCGGCTCGGCGGGCGGGGTCGGCTTCGCCGGAGGCACCGGCTTCGACGTGCTCGGCGGCGTGGGCTTCGCCGGCGGGACGGTCTTGGCGGGCGGCGTCGGCTTGGTGTGCGGCGTCCGGCCGGGGCTCGGGCTGGTACCGCCGGGGGCGCTGCCGCCCGGGGTGATGCCGCTGCCGCCGGGGGCGTCCGGCAGCTCGGTGACGTTGCCGCTCTGGTACGTCCGCATCCAGGCGAGGACGGCGTTCACGTACGCGCGGGAGGGGTTGTAGGCGAGGACGGCCTTGTCGAGGTCCCTGGGGTTGTTGAGGTCCCGGTTGTTCGCGCACAGGTAGCGGGCGGTGCCCAGGGAGGCGTCGAAGATGTTGTTGGGGTCCTTGATCCCGTCGCCGTTGCCGTCGGCGCCGAAGCTCTCCCAGGTGGACGGGATGAACTGGGTGGGGCCGACGGCCCGGTCGTACTCGGTGTCGTCGTCCCAGCGGCCGCCGTCGGTGTCTTTGATGACGGCGAACTCGCCGCCGGTCAGGCGGGGGCCGAGGATCTTCTGGTCGGCGAGCCCGTCGGCGTTGAGGTGTCTGCCTTCCATGGTGCCGTGGTGCGACTCGACCTTGCCGATGCCGGCGATGAGCTGCCAGGGGATGTGACAGCCCGGCAGTTCGGCCTGGGTGGTCTGCGCGGCCTTCTGGTAGGCGGCCAGGGCGGTGGCGGGGATGCCGGAGGCGCTGTCCGTGCCCCCCGCGCCCTCGCCGGGCTTGCCGGGGAGCCCGCCCGGTGAGCGCGGCTTGAGGTCGGGCAGGGTCAGGTTCGGCGTGCCGTGGGGCAGGCCCTGGGGGTTGTCGGGTCCGGGCGCGGTGTCGTCGGCGTCAGCGGTGTTGTGCGGCGGGCTGACGCCGACCGCGGCGGTCAGGCTGGCGACGAGCAGAGCCGTGCACAGTCCCTGCCGGGAGACGCTGGCAGCGCGAGTACGAAGTATCTTCACGGTGTCTGCTTCCTAGGGAGACCGGCGGCCGGTGCGAGTGAGGTCGCACGTCACCCCACTCGGCCAAGCCGAACACTAATTCCCTCTGGCCTCCGTTGTCCTGCCGCGGAATCGGCTTCACGGTTTCTTCGCCCCTCGTTCCCCTCTCTCGATCGGCTCTTCGTCCGATTCCTGGCGTTTGTCCCTGCTGGGCGGGAAGTGACGCCGTACCAGGCAGCCCGGGGTCCGTTCCCCTTGCACGCACTCGCGGGAGGACGAGCCGTCCCCGCTCGCCGGACCGCGCGGAGACGCCCGGCCGACCCCGAGACGGGCAGGGGCGCGGGGCCGTTTCCCTTAGGGGGCCTTCCGTACTTTCTCCTGCCCGCCGCGGCCCGCCGGTTGGTACCGCAGCAGGAGGAGCGGGCACGGGCCGCTGCCTAGCCTTTTTACGGGCGGCCGGAGCACGGCGGTGGGGGTAGCACCACCTTCAAGACGCATACAGGCACCATCGTGATCGCCGCCGTGTTCCCGCAGGCTGAGCAGGTAACCGGACACAGGCATAGGAGACCACCGTGACAACGGCTGTATCGATTCCCCGGGCCGGGGGCGGCGAAGGGCACGCGGCCGTCGCGGCGAGGGCCCGCCAGGTGGTCAAGTCCTACGGCTCGGGCGAGACGCGGGTGACCGCTCTCGACCGTGTCGACGTGGACATCGCCCGCGGGCGATTCACCGCCATCATGGGCCCGTCCGGTTCCGGCAAGTCGACCCTCATGCACTGCCTCGCCGGTCTCGACACCGTCACGTCCGGACAGATCTACCTCGACGAGACCGAGATAACCGGCCTCAAGGACAAGAAGCTCACCCGGCTGCGCCGCGACCGCATCGGCTTCATCTTCCAGGCGTTCAACCTGCTGCCGACGCTCAACGCCCTGGAGAACATCACGCTCCCCATGGACATCGCCGGCCGCAAGCCGGACCGGGCGTGGCTGGACCGTGTCGTGGAGACCGTGGGCCTCTCCGGCCGCCTCAAGCACCGGCCCAACCAACTCTCCGGCGGCCAGCAGCAGCGCGTCGCCGTCGCGCGCGCCCTCGCCGCCCGACCCGAGATCATCTTCGGGGACGAGCCGACCGGCAACCTCGACTCCCGCGCCGGCGCCGAGGTGCTGGGCTTCCTGCGCCGCTCGGTGGACGAGCTCGGCCAGACCATCGTCATGGTCACCCACGACCCCGTCGCCGCCTCCTACGCCGACCGGGCGCTGTTCCTGGCCGACGGGCGGATCGTCGACGAGATGCACAGCCCGACCGCCGACGCGGTCCTGGAGCGGATGAAGAACTTCGACGCGCGCGGACGGGTGTCATGACCGTTCTGAGGACCTCCCTGCGCAACTTCGTCGCGCACAAGGGGCGCATGGCGCTCTCCGCCGTCGCCGTCCTGCTGTCCGTGGCGTTCGTGTGCGGCACGCTCGTCTTCACCGACACCATGACCGCCACGTTCGACAAGCTGTTCGCATCCCTCGCCTCCGACGTCAGCGTCAGCGCCCAGAAGAACGACGACGCCCAGCAGACCGGCACCCCGCAGACCGTGCCCGCCTCCCTGAACGACCGGCTCGGCAAGGTCGAGGGCGTCGCCAAGGTCGAGCCCCAGGCCACCAACCAGCAGATCAGCGCCACCGACGCCCGGCACAAGAGCATCGGCCCCGCCTCCGGCGCCCCCACCGTGGGCACCAACTGGGACGAGAGCCAGAAGAAGACCGTCGACATCACCGGCGGCCACGAGCCGCGCGGCCCCACCGAGGTCGCCGTCGACACCGACACCGCCGACAAGCACGGCCTCAAGCTCGGTGACACCCTGCACGTGAGCGCCGCCCCCGGCGACTTCACCGTGCGGATCACCGGCCTCGTCACGTACCGGACCACCAACCCCGGCGCGGCCCTCCTCTACTTCGACACCGCCACCGCGCAGACCAAGCTGCTCGGCACCGCCACCGCCTATACCGGCTACGCCCTGACCGCCGCCGACGGCGTCAGCGACGAACAGCTGAAGAAGAACGTCACCGCGGCCATCGGCACCGACTACACCGTGCACACCGCTGCCGAGAGCAAGGCTGAGAACAAGAAGGACGTCGGCTCGTTCCTCGACGTCATGAAGTACGCGCTGCTCGGCTTCGCCGGTATCGCCCTCCTCGTCGGCATCTTCCTCATCGTCAACACCTTCTCCATGCTGGTCGCCCAGCGCACCCGCGAGATCGGCCTGATGCGGGCCATCGGCTCCAGCCGCAAGCAGGTCAACCGGTCGGTGCTCGTCGAGGCGCTGCTCCTGGGCGTCGTCGGCTCGGTCCTCGGCATCGGCGGTGGCATCGCCCTGGCCGTCGGCCTGATGAAGCTCATGGGCTCCCTGGGCATGGAGCTCGACACCTCCGAGCTGACCGTCAAGGCCACCACACCCGCCGTGGGCCTCGCGATCGGTGTGATCGTCACCGTCCTCGCCGCCTACCTGCCCGCCCGCCGGGCCGGGAAGATCTCCCCCATGGCCGCCCTGCGCGACGCGGGCACCCCCGCCGACGCCAAGGCCGGCAAGGTGCGGGCCGCCGTCGGGCTGCTGCTCACCGCCGCGGGCGCGGCCGCGCTCCTCGCCGGCGGGGCCGCCGGGAAGGCGTCGTCCGGCTCGCTGCTCCTGGCCCTGGGCGTGCTGCTGACCCTGATCGGGTTCGTGGTCGTCGGCCCGCTGCTGGCGTCCGTCGTCGTGCGCGGCCTCAGCTTCGTCGTGCTCCGCCTCTTCGGCCCCGTCGGCCGCCTCGCCGAGCGCAACGCGCTGCGCAACCCGCGGCGCACCGGCGGCACCGCGTCCGCCCTGATGATCGGCCTCGCGCTGGTCGCCGCGCTGTCCGTGGTGGGCTCCTCCATGGTCGCCTCGGCCACCGACCAGCTCGACCGGTCCGTCGGCGCGGACTTCATCCTGGAGGGCGGCAACGCTCCGTTCAGCCCCGCCATGGTCAAGGCCGTCAAGTCCGCCGACCACCTCGCGCACGTCACCGAGAACACCGACGTCAGCGCCAAGATCACCACGCCCGACGGGAAGACCGCCACCGAGCGGCTGACCGCGGCGAGCCCCACGTACGCCCAGGACCTGCGGATCGAGACGGTCCGGGGGGAGCTGGCCGACGCCTACGCCAAGGACGCCATGTCGGTGCCCGAGGGCTGGGCGAAGGACCACGGCGTGAGCCTCGGCGACCGGCTGACCGTCACCATGGTCGACGGCCGCGCGGCCCGGCTCAAGGTCAACGCGATCACCACGGACGACACCACGTTCGACAAGGGCGCGATGTACACCGACATCGCCACCGCCCGGCGCTACCTGCCGGCCGACAAGATGCCGGCGGTCGGCATGATGTTCGCCAAGGCCGAGGACGGCCGGGCGGACGAGGCGGCCGCGTCCCTGAAGGCGGCGCTCACCGCGTACCCGCAGATCGAGGTCCGTGACCAGGCCGACTACAAGGACCTCATCAAGGGCCAGGTCGACCAGCTCCTCAACATGATCTACGGGCTGCTGGCCCTGGCGATCATCGTGGCCGTGCTGGGCGTCGTGAACACCCTCGCCCTGTCGGTCGTCGAGCGGACCCGGGAGATCGGCCTGATGCGGGCCATCGGCCTCTCCCGCCGCCAGATGCGCCGGATGATCCGCCTCGAATCGGTGGTCATCGCCCTCTTCGGCGCCCTGCTGGGCCTGGGCCTGGGCATGGCCTGGGGCGCCACGGCACAGAAGCTGCTCGCCCTGCAGGGCCTGGGGATCCTGGAGATCCCCTGGCCGACGATCACCGCGGTGTTCCTCGGTTCGGCGCTGGTCGGCCTGTTCGCCGCGCTGGTCCCGGCGTTCCGGGCGGGACGGATGAACGTCCTGGACGCCATCGCGACGGACTGACCGAAGCGGTGCGGACGGTGCGGGCGGGGGCTCCGCACCGCCCGCACCGGCCCCGGCCCGGCCGCGCCACGGGGGTGCGCGTCGGGGCCGGGGCCTTTTCCGTTCCGTGTGCGGCCGGGACGTGGCACGGCCGGCTGCGCTCCCGGTGTCGCGGTCCGGCCCGTCCGACCCGCTCGATTGCCGTACGGTGATCGAGCGACCCTTGGGAGGACGTATGACCACGCAGCCGGTTCACGATGGTGGGGCACTCATCCCCAGGCCCGAGAAGACGTTCCCCGCGCTACGGGCCGCACTCGCGCAGGTCGCACCGTCCCGGCTGGCGGAAATGACAACCGAGCGCGACACGGTCTTCACGATGGCCACCCAGGCCAACAGCTTCGGCCCCATCGCCATGTTTCAACTCAAGTGGGCCACCGTGATCGAGGTAGAGCGGTTTCCGGACATCGCCCGACGTCTGCACGGCGCGGAGTACGCCGCACAGACCCTCGAGCGGGAGGACCCGGCGTGGCGGGCGGCCATGGACGAGATCCGGGAGATCATGGACGCCGCCCGTGCGCAGGTCGCCAGTGGGTGACTGGGGCTGGGAATACGACCCGGATGCCCAGCACGTCATCGGGGAGATGCCGGACCTCGCGTTCGTCGCGCTGATGGAAGAACGCGCCGACGAACTGGTTCGGGCGGCGGCCGCCCTCTAACTCGACGGCACCGCCTACCAGGGGAAGTCGCCCGGCTTGCAGGAGGAAGTCCTCCCGAACGGGATGTTCCAGTACCTGACCGTCGTGCGGCAGCAACGCCTCTATATCGTTCAGATCACCCCCTGGCCGCTCTGACGGGCGGGTGTCGAGCCTCTGCGGTGCGGCCGCGATTGTCGGAGGCCCGTCGTAGTGTGGGGTCAGCCCGACCCGTGTCGCCCGCGTCGGGCCGTTCGCGTTGCCCACCCCCGGGACGGAAAGCCTCCATGAGCCTGCACGGTCTGCTCGACGCCGTCGTCAATGATCCGGCGCTCGCCGAAGCGGTGAAGGCCGCGGCCGACGGGAACCGGCCGCACCTCGACCTCGTCGGCCCGCCCGCCGCCCGCCCCTTCGCCATCGCCGCCCTCGCCCGGTCCGCCGGCCGTCCGGTGCTGGCCGTCACTGCCACCGGGCGGGAGGCCGAGGACCTGGCGGCGGCGCTGCGCTCGCTCCTGCCGCCCGACGGCATCGTGGACTACCCCTCCTGGGAGACCCTGCCGCACGAGCGGCTCTCCCCGCGCTCCGACACCGTCGGCCGCCGCCTCGCCGTGCTGCGGCGCCTGGCCCACCCCTCCGCCGACGACCCGGCCGCCGGGCCCGTCAGCGTCGTCGTCGCCCCCGTGCGCTCCGTGCTCCAGCCGCAGGTCAAGGGCCTGGGCGACCTGGAGCCCGTCGCCCTGCGCACCGGGCAGAGCGCCGACCTGGGCGAGGTCACCGAAGCCCTGGCCGCCGCCGCGTACGCCCGGGTGGAACTGGTCGAGAAGCGCGGCGAGTTCGCCGTGCGCGGCGGGATCCTCGATGTGTTCCCGCCCACCGAGGAGCACCCGCTGCGCGTGGAGTTCTGGGGCGACGATGTCGAGGAGATCCGTTACTTCAAGGTCGCCGACCAGCGGTCCCTGGAGGCCGCCGAGCACGGCCTGTGGGCGCCGCCGTGCCGCGAGCTGCTGCTCACCGCCGCCGTCCGGGCCCGCGCGGCCGAGCTCGCCGAGGAGCACCCGGAGCTCGGCGAGCTGCTCGGGAAGATCGCCGAGGGCATCGCGGTGGAGGGCATGGAATCCCTCGCCCCCGCCCTGGTGGACGACATGGAGCTCCTCCTCGACGTCCTGCCGGCCGGCTCGATGGCCGTCGTCTGCGACCCCGAGCGGGTCCGGACCCGCGCCGCGGACCTCGTCGCCACCAGCCAGGAGTTCCTCCAGGCGTCCTGGGCCGCCACCGCGGGCGGCGGCGAGGCGCCCATCGACGTCGACGCGGCCTCCCTGTGGGGCATCGCCGACGTCCGCGACCGGGCTCGCGAGATGGGCATGATGTGGTGGTCCGTCAGCCCCTTCGCCGCGGACGACGAGACGGACGCGGACACCCTCAAGCTCGGCATGCACGCCCCCGAGGTCTACCGCGGCGACACCGCCCGCGCCCTGGCCGACACCAAGGGCTGGCTGGCCGAGGGCTGGCGCACCGTCTACCTCACCGAGGGCCACGGGCCCGCCGCCCGCACCGTCGAGGTGCTCGGCGGCGAGGGCATCGCTGCCCGCCTGGACGCGAGCCTTAAGGACCTCTCCCCGAACCTCGTCCACGTCTCCTGCGGCAGCATCGACAACGGCTTCGTCGACCCCGGCCTGAAGCTCGCCGTCCTCACCGAGACGGACCTCTCCGGGCAGAAGTCCGCGAGCAAGGACCTGGGCCGCATGCCCGTCCGCCGCCGCAAGACCATCGACCCGCTGACCCTCCAGGCCGGCGACTACATCGTCCACGAGCAGCACGGCGTCGGCCGGTACATCGAGATGGTCCAGCGCACCGTGCAGGGCGCCACCCGCGAGTACCTCCTCGTGGAGTACGCGCCGGCCAAGCGCGGCCAGCCCGGCGACCGGCTGTACATCCCCACCGACCAGCTGGAGCAGGTCACCAAGTACGTCGGCGGGGAGGCGCCCACCCTGCACCGGCTGGGCGGCGCGGACTGGACGAAGACCAAGGCGCGGGCGAAGAAGGCCGTCAAGGAGATCGCCGCCGACCTGATCAAGCTGTACTCGGCGCGGATGGCCGCACCCGGTCACACCTTCGCCCCCGACACCCCCTGGCAGCGGGAGCTGGAGGACGCCTTCCCCTACGCGGAGACCCCCGACCAGCTCACCACCATCGCCGAGGTCAAGGAGGACATGGAGAAATCCGTCCCCATGGACCGCCTCATCTGCGGCGACGTCGGCTACGGCAAGACGGAGATCGCGGTCCGCGCGGCGTTCAAGGCGGTCCAGGACGGCAAGCAGGTCGCCGTGCTCGTGCCCACCACGCTGCTGGTGCAGCAGCACTTCGGCACGTTCTCCGAGCGGTACGCCCAGTTCCCCGTCGTGGTGAAGGCGCTGTCGCGCTTCCAGAGCGACTCCGAGGCCAAGGCGGTCCTGGAGGGGCTCCGCGAGGGCTCCGTCGACATCGTCATCGGCACCCACCGGCTCTTCTCGTCCGAGACGAAGTTCAAGGACCTGGGCCTGGTCATCGTGGACGAGGAGCAGCGCTTCGGCGTCGAGCACAAGGAGCAGCTGAAGAAGCTCCGCGCCAACGTCGACGTGCTCACCATGTCGGCCACGCCCATCCCCCGCACCCTCGAGATGGCGGTCACCGGCATCCGGGAGATGTCGACGATCACCACCCCGCCGGAGGAGCGCCACCCGGTGCTGACCTTCGTCGGCCCCTACGACCAGAAGCAGATCGGCGCCGCCGTCCGGCGGGAGCTGCTGCGCGAGGGCCAGGTCTTCTACATCCACAACCGGGTGGAGTCCATCGACCGGGCGGCGGCGCGGCTGCGCGAGATCGTGCCGGAGGCGCGGATCCGGACGGCGCACGGGCAGATGGGCGAGAGCGCGCTGGAGCAGGTCGTCGTCGACTTCTGGGAGAAGAAGTTCGACGTGCTGGTCTCCACGACGATCGTGGAGTCCGGCATCGACATCTCCAACGCCAACACCCTGATCGTCGAGCGCGGTGACAACTTCGGCCTCTCGCAGCTGCACCAGCTGCGCGGCCGGGTGGGGCGCAGCCGCGAGCGGGGTTACGCCTATTTCCTCTACCCGCCGGAGAAGCCGCTCACCGAGACCGCCCACGAGCGGCTGGCCACCATCGCCCAGCACACGGAGATGGGCGCGGGCATGTACGTGGCGATGAAGGACCTGGAGATCCGCGGCGCGGGCAATCTGCTCGGCGGCGAGCAGTCCGGGCACATCGCGGGCGTCGGTTTCGACCTCTACATCCGGATGGTCGGCGAGGCCGTGGCCGACTACCGGGCGGCCATGGACGGCGGCGCGGAGGAAGAGGCGCCGCTGGAGGTGAAGATCGAGCTGCCGGTCGACGCGCACGTCCCGCACGACTACGCGCCGGGTGAGCGGCTGCGGCTGCAGGCGTACCGGTCGATCGCCTCGGCGAACAGCGAGGAGGACATCCGGGCCGTCCGCGAGGAGCTCACCGACCGGTACGGCAAGCTGCCGGAGCCGGTGGAGAACCTGCTGCTGGTCGCGGGGCTGCGGATGCTGGCCCGGGCGTGCGGCGTCGCCGACATCACCTTGCAGGGCTCGAACGTGCGCTTCGGCCCGGTGGAACTGCGGGAGTCGCAGGAGCTGCGGCTGATGCGCCTGTACCCGCGCACGGTCCTCAAGCCGGCCACCCGGCAGATCCTGGTGCCGCGCCCGACGACGGCCCGGGTCGGCGGAAAGCCGGTGATGGGCCGGGAGCTGCTGGCGTGGACGGGCGAGTTCCTGACGACGGTGCTGGGCTCTTAGCGTCCGCCGCCGGACGGGCGGGGCGGCGGGGCGCCCGGGGGCACAAGGGGCGCAAGAGGCACGGAGGTGGGCGGGGTGGCTCGGCAGGGCTGGTGACGCCGGTGCCGGTGTGGCGGTGCCGGCGTGTCGGCGCCGGGTGGCGGTGGGCGCGTGGTGGGTGCTTGGTGGCGGGCGGGCGGGCTCTGGCCGTGGGCGCGGGGTGCGGTGAGGAACCGGTTCGGCGGACGGGGCTCCGCCGCCCCGCTCCGGCCTTGCCCGGTGGCCGGCGCGTGATGCGGCGGGGGCACCCGGTGCGGTTCCGCTGGGTTCGGGTCCGGGGTCCCGCTCGGTTCGGGTCCGGTCCGGGCCGTGCCCGGCCGGTTCAGTCTCGGGCGGGGGTGACGCGTTCGAGCACGGTGTAGCCGCCGTCGCTGCCGAGGAAGGCGTACGAGCTGCCGGGGTGCTGTTGCTCGGCTTCGGTGACGAGGTCCTCGGCGGACCGGCCGTCGGTGCCGCTGCGGGCCACGAAGTCCGGGGCGATGCCACGGGTGTCACCCAGCCAGAAGACCCGGCAGCGGGCGGTGAGACGGCTCACGGGCCCCACGTCGGACTCGACGGTGGCATTGTCGGGGATGCGCTCCAGGAGTGCCTCGGCGGCCCGGACGTGGGCCGGCACCCGGTAGGTGGCGGTCTCGGTGAGGCCGTAGAGGGGCAGGGAGGCGGTCAGCGCGAGAGCGGCCGCGAGCGCTGCCCCCGGCATGTGGTGCGCGTAGGAGCGCAGCCAGGGGCGGCGGCTCTCCCGCGCGCCGGCTATCGCGTCGGTGAGGGCGATGAAGACGACGGGCATGAGGACGGCGCTGTAGTGCCAGTCGGTGCCCCAGTAGTGCTCGTCATGGGAGAGGAACCGCCAGCCCAGGGTGGGCAGGGCGACGATCAGCAGGGGTGAGCGCAGGGCCAGCAGACCGGTGGTGGGCAGCAGCACCCACAGCAGGGTGCGGGCCGCGGTGTCGAGCGGAACGGTGGGGGCGGAGCCGTCGTCGCCGCTGAGCTTGGTCCAGTAGTCGTAGCTACCTCCGTGGTTGAAGCCCGGGATGACGATGCCGAAGGTGAGGGCCGCGGCGATCAGGCCGAAGGCTATGAGCCCGAAGCCGGCGGCCGCCGCGCCGGGCCGCTTGCCGGTGCGGCCCCGCCGCAGCAGGATCAGCGCGCCGACGGCGGCGACCGTAACCCCCAGGTCCTCCTTGACGAGGACGAGCGGTACGGCCCACCACACCGCGGCCCGCCACTGGCCGCGCACCACCGCCTCCAGGGAGAAGGCGAGCAGCGGCATGGCGAAGGCGATCTCGTGGAAGTCGAAGTCGACCGCGCGCTGGACCCCCCACGACAGCCCGTAGGCGACCCCGATGGCCAGCCCCCGCTTCCGGCCCAGCAGCCCGGCGGCGAGCCGGGTGACGGGTATCGCGGACAAGGCGAACAGCGCGGCCTGGGCGACGAGCAGGGTCACGGGCGAGGGGAAGGCCCGGTAGAAGGGGGCGAGGAGGGCGGTGACCGGGCTGAAGTGATCCCCGAGGATGTTGGTGCCGGGGCCCTTGAGGTCGGCGACGGGCGCCTGGAGACGGGCGTAGCCCCGGATGGCCTGCTCGAAGATGCCCAGGTCCCAGGACATGGTCAGCATCCGGCGGTGCCGGCACACCGACAGCGCGGTGTAGAGGAGAAAGAGGACGCCCGCCAGGAGGTACGGGTCGAGGCGTGGAGCCCGGAGGGTGGGGCGCGGGCTTTCTTCGGCGGGTGCCGCCCCGGCCGCGCGCAGCCCCGGCGCCGGGCTGGTGGTGGCTGCGGCCGAGTCCATGGGGGAGTCCTTCGCTCGGGACCTGGGGGTGACTGTCGGAAAAGATACGCGGGGCCCGTAGGCGCCTTTGGCCCCCTGGGGAAAGACGAGCCGCCGGGCGGACCGGTTCACCTCGGTTCGGCCCCTCTTGTCAGCCCGTCTCTTGTCAGCCCGTCTTCTTCCAGACCGCGCATCCGTTGGTCTTGAAGTAGGCGTCCTCGGCGGTGACGGTCACGATGCCGCTGCCCGAGACGTTCTCGTTCGCCTCGATGGAATCCACCTCGTGCAGGGCGTCCTTGCTGCGCTCCCAGTAACACCCGGTCTTGTTCCCCTCGGCCTTGTAGGTGCCGGGGGCTATGTCGACACCGACGCGGTACATGCCGTTGCCGGGGACCTCGCTCTTCGGGGTGCCGCTCTTCTCGCCGGACACCAGGGTCCAGCTCTTGCAGCCGCGGGTCTTGAAGATCTTGTCGCCCGTGCCGATGGTCACGTAGCTGGAGCCCACGACGTTGTCGTTGGCGAGGATCGAATCGACGTCGCCCTTGGAGTCCTTGCTGCGCTCCCAGTAGCACCCGAGCTTGTTGCCCTCGGAGTGGTAGGTGCCGGGCTTGATGTCGGAGCCCACCTGGTAGGTGCCGTTGCCGGAGAGGCCGGACTTCTTCTTCCCTTCCTTTCCCTTGCCGTCCCCCTTGTCCTTCTCCGCGCCTTCTCCGGCGCCCTTCCCGCCCGTGTCCGTGCTGTTCCCCGTGTCCGCGTCGGCGGCCCGGGCGGTGGCGGGCTTGTCCTCTTCGCCGCCGCCGGACACGGCGCCGCCGATGGCGACGACCGCGACGACCGCGCCGACCCCGGTGAGGACCTTGTGGCGCGCGAACCAATTCCGCTGCTTCGGCTGGTGAGCGTGGTGAGACATGGCTGACACCTTTCGGCGTGAGGAAGTTCGTGAACCGATGGATCAATGACAACAGACCGTGTGAACCGAGTCAACCATGTTCACGAGATTGGGTGAGTTCACGCTGTGAAGGGGTTTGCTCGAACCTCGCGGGTATGCTCGGCACACAGCGAGTGACGGACGAGAGGGAGGGGAGCCCGGTGCCCGACAGCGCAGCGGAAGTGACCGCGGCCGGGATCGCCCGGCTGGCCGGAGTGGGTCGCGCGGCGGTCAGCAACTGGCGCCGGCGCCACCCCGATTTCCCCCAGCCCGTCGGCGGCACCGAGACCAGCCCGACCTTCGCCCTCGGCGACGTCGAGACATGGCTGCGCCACCAGGGCAAGCTCGACGAGGTGCCGCTGCGAGAGCGGGTCTGGCAGCAGCTCACCGGCCACCCCGCGGGCGCCCCGGCCGCGCTGCGCCACGCGGGTTCGGTGCTCCTCCTCGTCCGCGACCGGCCCACGACCTGGCTGGAGCTGGCCGCGCTCACCGACCTCAAGCTGGCCGAGGAACTGCCCCCGGCCCTGGACTCCGTGCTCACCGCCCGGCTCGGGGAGGGCCACCCCGTCGCCCTCCCGACCCCCGCCGAGCTGGCCGTCGCCTCCGCCCTCCTGCGCGGCGCCGCCGAACTCGCCGCCGCGCGCGGCGCGGGCCCGGTCTACGAATTCCTCCTGGGCCGCCACCTCGACGCCAACCCCCGGCAGTACACCCTCACCCCGCCGGGCCCGGCCGAGCTGATGGCCGCCCTGGCCCGGGGTGCTGCGGGCGGGCAGCGGCCCCGCACCGTCCTCGACCCCGCCTGCGGCACCGGCAGCCTGCTCCACGCCGCCGCCACCGCCGGTCCCGCGCCCGCCCCCGCGCTCCACGCCCAGGAGAGCGACGCCGACCTCGCCGCGCTCACCGCCCTGCGCCTCGCCCTCCAGACCGATTCCCAGGTGCGGGTGCGCGCGGGCGACAGCCTGCGCGCCGACGCCTTCACGGACACCGCCGCCGACGCGGTGCTGTGCCACCCCCCGTTCAACGAACGCAACTGGGGCCACGAGGAATTGGCCTACGACCCCCGCTGGGAGTACGGCTTCCCCGCCCGCACCGAATCCGAGCTCGCCTGGGTCCAGCACGCCCTCGCCCGGCTGCGCGACGGCGGCACCGCCGTCCTGCTGATGCCCCCGGCCGCGGCCTCCCGCCGCTCCGGCCGCCGCATCCGGGCGGACCTGCTGCGCCACGGCGCCCTGCGCGCGGTCGTCGCCCTCCCCGCCGGTGCCGCGCCGCCCTACGGCATCCCGCTGCACCTATGGATCCTGCGCCGGCCCTGCGCCCAGCCCTCGCCCACCCCGCACGTCCTGCTCGTCGACACCGCCGACCTCGCCCCTGCGGGCCGCGACAAGCTCCCGTGGCAGACGGTGCAGGGCGCGGTCCTCGACGCCTGGGAGGGCTTCGACCGGCACGGCACGGTCGAGGAGAAGCCGGGCCGGTGCCGCTCCCTGCCCGTCATCGACCTTCTCGACGACGATGTGGACCTCGCGCCCGCCCGCCACCTCCCCCCGCCCGCCGCCGGCGGCGGCACGGCCGAGCTCGCCGACGTCCACGACCGGCTCACCGTCGCCCTGCGGCGGACGGGCGAGCTCGCCCCCGTCCCGCCCGCCGACACCGCCGCGCCCGGCCGCTGGCCCACCACCACCGTCGGTGAACTCGCCCGCGCCGGCGCCCTCGTGCTCCGCGCCGGCGGCCCCGGCGCCGCACCCGGCACCGGCGCCCCCACCCCACCCGTCCTGACCGACTACGACGTGAAGGCCGGCGGCGCGCCGTCCGGCACCCTCCCCGAAGGAGCGGCCGAGGAGCCCGTCCTCGTCGAGGAAGGCGATGTCGTCGTGCCCGTCCTGGGTGACGGCACCGCGGCCCGCGTCATCGACGGTGCGACCGCCGGCGCCGCCCTCGGCCGGGGCCTGTTCCTCCTGCGGCCCGACCCGGCCGCGCTCGACCCCTGGTTCCTCGCCGGCTTCCTGCGCGGCACCGCCAACCAGCGCCAGGCCAGCAGCTACGCCTCCACCGCCACCCGCCTCGACGTCCGCCGCCTCCAGGTACCCCGGCTGCCCCTCGCCGACCAGCGGCGCTACGGAGCCCACTTCCGCAACCTGGCCGCCTTCGAGGAGGCCCTGCGCCTGACCGAACGGCTCGGCGAGCGCCTCATACAGGGGCTCTACGACGGGCTGACCGACGGCAGCGTCCGCCCGGAGTGATGCCGGACGGGGCCCGCATCGCATGGTGACGGTTTGCTGCGGGGGCTGCGCCGGGGTGATGACGGTTGCCGTGGGACCTGCGCTGGGCGGTGACCGCCATCGCGGCGCCCGTGCCGGGTAGGGGCGGCCGCCGCGGTGCCCGTATCGGGTAGTGACCGCCGCCGCCGCGCCCGTGCCGGGCAGTGACGGTCGTCGGAGTGATCCGTTACACCGCCTCATTCGTACAACTGCGCCAGTGTCGCCCGAGTCGATAGATAGGCTCAGGAACAACCCGCACTCCAGGAGCAGCAATGAACGGCCCCGGCCTCGCACCGCCGCAGCCCCACCGCACCGGTAGACCGATGGTCCTCACCATCCGGGTGATCGTCATCGTCCTCACCGTCGCTTCGGCCTGCCTCCTGTGCTGGGTGCCGGCGCTGCGCCTGGCGATCATGCGCCGACGGGCCCAGGACTGGGCGCTGTTCTGGGTGACGCTCGTGGCCTCCTTCGTCTGCCTCTCGACGTTCCGCCGCTCTCTCACGGGTACCGCCTGGAGCGACGTGGGCCTGGCCGTCCTGCTCCTCATGGGTGCCGCGACCCTGACGCACTACCTCCGCTTCGACATCCGCCACCACCGCGCCTCCGGCGCCCGGCAGCCGCTCGCCTCCACCCCCATCTCCAACAACACCCCCATCTCCCACACCACTCCGGCTCCCGCCTACCCGGCTCCCGCCTTCCCGGTCACGCCGGCCACCGACCCGCAGCACGCCTACCTCCGGCCGCAGCCGCGTACACAGCCGCCGCCCCGCCCGTACGGTGGGACGCCGGACCCGGGCCTGCACCAGGAGCTGACGCAGCCCCAGCAGGCGCCGCTTTCCCCGCCCATGTCCCCTCACATGCCCCCGCACATAGCCCCGCGGTCCGACGCGGCCCGCGACCGGCAGACGCCGCCGCCCCGGCCGGCCCCCGCCCGCCGGAGCACGTCCCGGGCCCGGCACGCCCGCCCGTACCCCTCGCCGGAGCAGGCCGAGGCCATGACGGTGGATCAGGCGCCCCCGATACCTCGGGCCCCGGGCCCGCACCAGCCCCCGCCGCCCGGGCACCCGCAGCTCCAGCCGCGCCCCGGCCGCCCCCAGCGCATCGACCAGGTGCGCGCGGAGCTCGACGAGCTCAGCGACCTCCTGCGCCGTGAGCCCCGGGGCAGCGGGGAGCACGACCGGTGAACGGCCGCGTCATCGCCGGCCGCTACGAGCTGGCCACGGTCATCGGCCAGGGCGGCATGGGCCAGGTGTGGACGGCCTACGACCAGCGCCTGGACCGCCGGGTGGCCGTGAAGCTGCTGCGCCCCGATCGGATGGCGGGCACCGAGGGCGCCGACGAGATGCGCCGGCGCTTCGTGCGCGAGTGCCGGGTCACCGCCCAGGTCGACCACCACGGCCTGGTCACCGTGCACGACGCCGGCAGCGACGGCGACGAGCTCTACCTCGTCATGCAGTACGTCGAGGGCGCCGACCTTGCCGACCACCTGGCCGAGCACGAGCCCTACCCCTGGCCCTGGGCCGTCTCGGTGGCTGCTCAGCTCTGCTCGGTGCTCTCCGCCGTGCACGCCGTGCCGATCGTCCACCGCGACCTCAAGCCCCGGAACGTCATGGTCCGCCCCGACGGCTCCGTCCTCGTCCTGGACCTCGGCGTCGCCGCCGTGCTCGACAGCGACACCACCCGCCTCACCCGCACCGGTTCGCCCATCGGCAGCCCCGCCTACATGGCCCCCGAGCAGGCCATGGGTGGCGCGGTCGGCCCGTACACCGATCTGTACGCCCTGGGCGTCCTGCTGCACGAACTCCTCTGCGGCGAGGTGCCGTTCGCCGGGTCGACGGCCCTGGGCGTGCTCCACCGTCACCTCTACGAGCCGCCCGTCCCCGTCCGCCGGCTCCGCCCCGAGGTGCCCCCGGCGCTCGAGGAGCTCGTCCTGCGCCTGCTCGCCAAGGACCCGCTGCACCGGCTGGCCGGCGCCCAGGAGGCGTACGAGGCCCTCGCGCCCCTGCTGCCCCTGCCCGACCGGTCCACCCCCACCGCCTTGGGGCCCATGAACCCCACCCGCCCCTTCCTGCTGCCGCACGCCCCCTGGCCCGACCGCTCGACCGCGGCCGCCCACCCCGTGCCCCCGGCCGCCACAGCGCTCGTCGGGCCCCCGCCGCCGGCCCCCAGCGGCCCGGATGTCGCCGAGGCCGTCGAAGAGGTCAAGCGCCTCCTCGATCAAGGCGGCATCACCCAGGCCGTGGATCTCCTCGGCTCCATCCTCCCGGCCGCAGCGGCCGAGCACGGCGAGCGGTCCGCGGTCGTCCGCACCCTGCGCAAGCAGTACGCGGCCACCCTCATGGACGACGGCCAGTACCGGCGCGCGCTCCCCGAACTGCGCCGCCTCGCCGACGAGTACACCGCCGAGAGCGGCCCGCACGCCGCCCGCCAGGTGCTCCGCTGCCAGTACGACGCCGCCCAGTGCCTGGAGCAGCTGGGCGAGGCGGTCGCCGCGCTCAGCGAGTACCGCGCCCTCCTCCCCTATTTCGAGGGCTACCCCGACGACCCCACGACCCCCCTCGAAGTCCGCCGCCGCATAGGCCACTTGCTGCTCTCGCTCGGCGACCGGCAAGCGGCCCACGAGACGCTCGTCGCCCTCCTCCACGACGCCGAGCGGCTGCACGGCCCGCACCATCCCCTGCCCGCCGAGATCCGGCACACCCTCCAATGGCTGGGGCAGGTGCGGGCCTGACCGCCGGCGCGGGACAGCCGCGCACGCAGCCGACGCGCGAATCGTTGGTCGAATCGGTGGCCCGGATCACAGTGACTCCCTAACATCGAGGGACCGTCGCACGATCTTTGCCGGGAGGCTTCATGATCCGCCGAAGGACCGCGCTCTCCGTCTGTGCCGTCGCGCTGCTCGCCGCGGCCCCGGCCCTCACCGCCTGCGGCGCCACCGCGCACCCGGGTGCCGCGGCCGTCGTGGGCAACGACCGGATCACCGTCTCCCAGCTCCAGGGCCAGGTGAAGCAGGTGCGGGAGGCGCAGCGGTCCTCCCCGCAGGGCCCCCAGCTGGTGGCGAACAGCGCGCGGCTGGGCCAGGACACCCTGGTGCGGCTCATCCAGTACCGGATCGTGGAGAAGGCCGCGAAGGACAACGGCGTCGAGATCAGCCGCCGGGAGCTGCAGGAGCAGCGCGTCCGGGCCGAGCGGGCCACCGGCGGCGCCGAGGCGCTGCAAGGCAGGTACCTCGCGCTCGGCATCGCGCCCGACCAGATGGACCGGGCCCTGACCATGGACCTCACCCGCGCCAAGCTCGACAGGAAGTTCGGGGCCGCCCAGGCGGTCGGGATCCTGATGCGCACCTCCAACGCCCTCCACGTCGACGTCAACCCCCGCTACGGCACCTGGGACGCCGAGCGGGGCACCGCGCAGCCCCGGCAGGAGCCCTGGCTGCGGCCCGTCACCTCGTCCGGCGGTCAGGGCCTGGCCTGAGCCGCCGCGCAGGCGGTCACATAACCTCGACAGTGTGAACGACACCGCACCGGGCCGCATCGTCCTGCTCACCACCAGCCACCGGGTCGCCCCGGGCCTGCTGTCCTGGCCCGCCTGGCAGGCGCTCCGCGGCGCCGACCGGGTACTGTGCGCCGACCCCGGCCACCCGCAGCTGCCGTATCTGGGGGAGGCCGGGATCGAGGTCGAGCACGGCTTCGCCACCGCCCGCGAGCTGGTCGACTTCTGCACGGAGGGCGGCCGCGCCGCCGTCGTCCTCACCTCCGCCGAGGGCGAGTCGGCCCTCACCGACGGGCTGGCCCGTCTCGCGGGCTCCGGCCGCGAGACGATGCCCGCCCTGGAGCTGCTGCCCGGCTCCTACGACCTGCCCGGCGCCCGGCTGCTCGATCTCGTCCAGGTGATGGACCGGATCCGCCTCGCCTGCCCGTGGACGGGCATCCGCACCCACGAGGACCTGGCGAAGTACGCCCTGGAGGAGATGTACGAGCTCCTGGAGGCCATCGAGACCGGTGACCGGGAGGCGCTGCGCGAGGAGCTCGGTGACGTGCTGCTCCAGGTCGTCTTCCACGCCCGGATCGCGCAGGACGACCCGGACGAGCCGTTCTCGGTCGACGACGTGGCGGGCGTGATCGTCGACAAGCTCATCCACCGTCACCCGCACGTCTTCGGTGACGAGTCCGCCGAGACGCCCGAGGACGTCAAGGCGCACTGGATGCGGACGAAGGCGGAGGAGAAGGGCCGGGAGTCGGTCACCGAGGGGGTGCCGCTGGGTCAGCCGGCGCTCGCCCTCGCCGCGAAGCTGGCGTCCCGGGTCCGTGCGGAGGCCATCGACGTCGCCCTCCCGGCCGGGGACGGCGTCGGCTACGAGCTGCTCGCCCTGGCGGCCCGGGCCGAGGCGGAGGGCACCGACCCCGAGACCGCCCTGCGCGCCGCGGCCCGCACCTTCCGCGACGCGATCCGCGCCGCGGAGAGCGCCCGGGGCGCGCGGGACTGACGGGGAGCCGACGGAGGGGGACGTCCGGCCACCGCGTCGGGCCGCCCCGCCGACCACCGCGTCCGGCCATCGTGTCGGGACATCGCGCCCGGCCGCCCCCGCCGTCCACCGGACACCCGTTCGGCGTATACGCAGACTTGTCCGGGCGACCTCCGGGTACCCGAGTTGCATGCGCATCGACCACACAGTTCTCGCCGCCCCCCACTGGGTCGGCGGTGTCGCCCCGTTCATCGTCGGCCTCTTCGTCGTCATCCTGCTGATCGCCGCCGTGGCCAAGGGCATGCGGAAGCGGGACCAGGAGCCACCGCCGCCCAGCCAGCCCCAGCGGCGGTCGGGCGCCTGGCAGACGCGGGAGGAGCACGACGCCGGGCCGCACTCCCCGGACCACGGCCCCGGCCACCAGGACGACGAGAGCGCGGTCGGCTACGTCACCGAGCACCGCGAAGCGGACGAGATGCACCCCGAGGCCGAAGGGGAGCGGGTGCTGCCCCACGAGGTGAAGAACCCGGGCAGCCACCCCGAGGAGCTCTCCGACGAGCGCAAGAAGTGGAACCCCGGGAGCAGCGGCGGCTTCGGCAGCGGCGGCGGTGGCCACACGTGATCGGCTCCGCCTAGGGTTCTGCGGCGGTGAGCGCCCTGCGGGCGCGTCCTCAAGCGCCGGACGGGCTGGAAAGCCCCGCCCGGGGGTGTGGGCGCAGCACAACATCCCCGGCGGGGGTGTGGGAGGCGGGCACGCCCCCCCACCCGGCCGACCACCCCCCCCCCCCGAGG
>NZ_JBEYZW010000057.1:0-46436 GCF_040646215.1 Streptomyces sp. NPDC046215
ACCAAAACACCACACCCCCCCCGCCCGGGGGGGGGGGGTCCACCCCCGCGGCGCGGGGGCGCCCACCCCCCACGACCCGTCGGCCAGGCTAAAGCTTGGTGACGTTCTCCGCCTGGGGGCCCTTGGGCCCCTGCGTCACGTCGTATTCGACGAGGTCGTCCTCATACAGCTCCTTGAAGCCGGTGGTCTGGATGGCCGAGAAGTGCACGAACACGTCCGGGCCGCCGTCGTCCTGCGCGATGAAGCCGAAGCCCTTGTCCGCGTTGAACCACTTCACCTTGCCTGTTGCCATCGGTTCCATTCCCTTTTTTCCCAAGCCAACGGTGCGCTGTCGTCGCACCGGCCACGGTCTTCACGAGCAACCCCGGCGTCTCCACCTTCCCCGCACCGTGGCGGAGAAATGTCCTTCGCCTCGCGCCCTTCACCCGCCGGAGCTAATCCCCGCCCCACCGGCCGAAATGGTGCTTTTACCCTACAATTTTCTTATGGCTGCCCTGGGAAGTCCGCGGAAATCCCGCCTCCCCGGGCGGGATCGGCCGGCTCCGTGGCTGTGCGCGCTCAGCGCCCGGCGCCGGCCGGTGTCGCGGCCGGGCACGTGATGTCGGTGCCGCCCACCGGGTACATCCCGTCCTTCTTGGCCTGCCCGCCCTGGTACTCGTAGTAGAGGTAGGTGTAGAACTCGATCCGCCGGCTGGGGCCGCACGCCGAGTCGGCGGCGACCTGGTAGGTCAGCGTGACGGTACGGCTGGCGCCCGGCAGGACCGGCACGCTGTAGCTGACCGCGCCGCTCTGCTTGGCGGCCACGGTGCACGAGGTCGTGTCCCCGGTGCACTCGGAGAAGGCGTACTTCAGCCCCGGGTCCGACGAGGTGTTCCACGTCGGCTGGATCGACTGGTACACGAACTGGGCGTTGGTGGACTGGTCGTTGGTGAACGTCAGCTTGATGGTGACCGTGGACCCCGGCGTCGCGGACGCCTTGTCGACGGCGATCGTCATGGGCGGGGTGTCGGCGGCGGAGGCCGGCTGGGCGGCCAGGCCCAGCAGGGCGACGACGAAGGCGAGTATCGCGGACAGGCTGAGCCGTCCCGGTGTTGGTCTGCGCATGGCGAGGGAGCGTAGACAGAGACCTCGGGTCTTGGCTGTACCCACCGCACAGGATCGGCCAGGGGCGACCGCCCCGGTGTGACTCCCGGAGCTGGTGTGAGGCAGGAGGCCGGGTTGCGGTGGTGTGGCGAGTTGGCCGGGAAGTGTGGGTGGTGGAGGAGTGAAAAGGGCCCGGACGGGGTGGCCAGGGCCCCGGTACCCGGCATTCCGGCCCGTCTCCGCCCGCCCGGCGCGCAGCCGCCGGCGCCGGGTCGGCCGATCGGGGCACATCCAGCACCTACCATGCTCAATCATGGAACTCCGACACCTCGAACACTTTGTGGCCGTCGCCGAGGAGCAGCACTTCACCCGTGCCGCCGAGCGGCTGCGCGTGGCCCAGTCCGGGGTGTCGGCTTCGGTGCGCGCCCTGGAACGCGAGCTGGGTGCCCAGCTGTTCGTCCGCACCACGCGGCGGGTCGGCCTCACCGGCGCGGGCCGGGCGCTCCTGGGCGAGGCGCGGCGGACGCTGGCCTGCGCGGCGGCGGCCCGGGAGGCCGTCGCGGCGGTGCAGGGCCTGCTGGGCGGCACGCTGTCGGTGGGCACCGAGCAGTGCATGGGCACGGTCGACGCCGCGGCCCTGCTGGCCGCCTTCCACGACCGCCACCCCCAGGTGGAGATCCATCTGGAACAGGCGGGCTCCGGGCGGCTGCTGGAGCAGATACGGCGGGGCGAGCTCGATGTGGCGTTCGTCGTCCACGACGACGTCCACGAGGGGGTGCGGCTGCACCGGATCGCCGAGGAGCCGCTGATGCTGCTGTGCCGGGCGGACCATCCGCTGGCGGGGCTCGGCGGCCCGGTGCCGCCGGCGCGGCTGGCCGGGGAGGTCTTCGTCGACCTCCACCCGGACTGGGGCGCGCGGCGGGCCGCGGACTCGGCGTTCGCCGAGGCGGGAGTGACCCGGAAGGTGGCGCTCCAGGTCAACGACGTCTACACGCTGCTCGACCTCGTCTCCCGGGGCCTGGGGGCCGCGGTGGTGCCCCGGCCGGTGACGCTCAAGGAGCAGGCGCGGGGGCTGAGCGCGGTGCCGCTGGCGGGGGCGACGTCCTGGAAGGTGGGGGTGGCGGTGCCCGCCGCCGGGCGGCCGGGCGCCGCGGCCCGGGCCCTCCTGGACATGATCAACAATGGTCGGGACCAGTCAGGCCGGTGAATGCCGATTGAGCATCACTTCTGCTGAATGTGATCGGGTTGGTGTGTTGGACACCGCTCCCGTTCCGGCGCAGAGTGGACACCGGCTTCATCACCGAGAAAGGCAGGCAGCTCCCCATGGCGCAAGAAGTACGCGGTGTCATCGCCCGAGGCAAGGGCCGACCCGTCGAGGTCGCGACGATCGTGGTGCCGGACCCCGGCCCGGGTGAGGCGGTCGTGAAGATCCAGGCGTGCGGGGTGTGCCACACCGACCTGCACTACCGGGAGGGCGGGATCAACGACGAGTTCCCCTTCCTCCTCGGCCACGAGGCCGCGGGCGTCGTGGAGTCGGTCGGCGAGGGGGTGAGCGAGGTGGCCCCGGGTGACTTCGTGATCCTCAACTGGCGTGCGGTCTGCGGGCAGTGCCGGGCGTGTCTGCGCGGGCGCCCCTGGTACTGCTTCAACACCCACAACGCCGAGCAGCGGATGACGCTCACCGACGGCACCGAGCTCTCCCCCGCGCTCGGCATCGGCGCCTTCGCCGAGAAGACCCTGGTGGCCGCCGGGCAGTGCACCAAGGTCGACCCCGCCGCCTCCCCGGCCGCGGCCGGGCTGCTGGGCTGCGGTGTGATGGCGGGCCTGGGCGCGGCGATCAACACCGGCGCGGTGGGCCGCGGCGACACCGTCGCGGTGATCGGCTGCGGCGGCGTGGGCAGCGCGGCCGTCGCGGGCGCGCGGCTGGCCGGCGCCTCGAAGATCATCGCGGTGGACCTCTCCGACGCCAAGCTGGCCACGGCCGCGTCCCTGGGCGCCACCCACACCGTCAACTCCCGCTCGGACGACGCCGTCGAGGCGATCCGTGCGCTGACCGGCGGCTTCGGCGCGGACGTCGTGATCGACGCGGTCGGCCGCCCGGAGACCTACCGGCAGGCGTTCTACGCCCGCGACCTGGCCGGCACCGTGGTCCTGGTGGGCGTGCCGACGCCCGAGATGAAGCTGGAGCTGCCGCTGCTGGACGTCTTCGGGCGCGGCGGCGCGCTGAAGTCCTCCTGGTACGGCGACTGCCTGCCCTCCCGCGACTTCCCTCTCCTGATCGACCTCTACCTCCAGGGGCGGCTCGACCTCGACGCGTTCGTCAGCGAGACGATCGCGCTGGACGAGGTCGAGGAGGCGTTCGCCCGCATGGAGAAGGGCGAGGTCCTGCGCTCGGTGGTGGAGCTGTGACGACCGCCCGCATCGAACACCTCGTCACGTCCGGCACGTTCGCCCTCGACGGCGGCTGCTGGGACGTCGACAACAACGTCTGGCTCGTCGGGGACGACCGGGAGGTCCTCGTCATCGACGCGGCCCACGACGCCGCGGCGATCGAGAAGGCGGTGGGCGGCCGCCGGCTGACGGCCGTGGTGTGCACCCACGCGCACAACGACCACATCGACGCGGCCCCCGAGCTCGCCGCCCGCACCGGGGCCGTGGTTCTCCTGCACCCGGACGACCGCGAGCTGTGGGAGCAGACGCACCCCGGCGCGGCCCCCGGCGGCTCCCTGACGGACGGGCAGGAGCTGTCCGTCGCCGGCGTCACGCTGACCGTCCTGCACACCCCGGGCCACAGCCCCGGCGGGGTCTGCCTGTACGCGCCCGCGCTGGGCACCGTCTTCACCGGGGACACTCTCTTCCAGGGCGGGCCCGGGGCGACGGGCCGGTCGTTCTCCGACTTCCCCACCATCGTCGACTCCATCCGGGACCGGCTGCTGACGCTGCCGCCGGAGACGGTGGTGCGCACGGGGCACGGTGACAGCACCACGGTCGGCGCGGAGGCCCCGGCCCTCGCGGACTGGATCGCGCGGGGCCACTGACGGCGCGCTGAGGCTCATTGAGGCATCGCACGCCCGCCCGGGACGGACTCCGGGCGGGCGTTCCTTCTCCCTCTGGCGGGCGGCCCCGGGCGTCGCTTACGATCTCCAGCGCGGCATCGAACGTCGTCACCGTCCGGGTGAGGCGCACGAGGTGCCTGTGAGATGCCTACGGAGGCATTCCACCATGCCGATCGAGCTGAACCACACCATCATCCACGCCCGGGACCGCCGGGCCTCCGCCGTGTTCCTGGCGACCGTCCTGGGCCTTGAAGTCGGCCCGCCCCTGGGCCGGTTCCTGCCCGTCACGACGGACAACGGCGTCACGCTGGACTTCGCCGAGACCGGCCCGGACATCGCGGCCCAGCACTACGCCTTCCTCGTCGCCGAGGAGGACTTCGACGGGATCTTCGAGCGCATGCGGGACACCGGGACACCGTACTGGGCCGACCCGCGTCAGGAGCGGCCCGGCGAGATCAACCACAACGACGGCGGACGCGGCGTGTACTTCCTGGACCCGTCGGGGCACTACATGGAGGTCCTCACCCGCCCGTACGGCAGCGGCTCCTGACGGAGTCCGGGCGGTGCGGGGCCGCGGCACAGCGGCCCCGCACCGGCCTCTGCACCGCGTCGCTCAGCGCAGCGCGTAGCCGCCGTCGGGGTAGAGCGTCGAGCCGGTGGTGAAGGTGCTGGTGAAGAGGAAGAGCACCGCGTCGGCGATCTCGGCCTCCGTGCCGACCCTGCCGAGCAGCGCGTCCCGGCCGTACTGCGCGAAGCTCTCCTCCCGCACCCGGTCCGGGCGCCCGGCCCACAGATTGCCGTCGACGGTGCCGGGCGAGACCACGTTGACGCGCACGGGGGCGAGTTCCACGGCGAGGCCGCGCCCCAGCCCCTCGATCGCCGCGTTGCAGGCCACGTACGCCGGTGCCGCGGCCGGTGGCCGGACGCTCGCGGCACCGGCCATCAGCACGACGGAGGCGTCCGGAGTCAGCTTCGCAGCGGCGTGCTTGACGGTGTGGTACTGCCCCCAGAACTTCGAGACGAAGGGGCTCTCCGCGTCGCTGTCGCTCAGCTCCCGCATGGGACCGACCCGGTAGGAGGCCGCCGGGGTGAAGAGGTGGTCGACCCGGTCGACGCCGGCGAAGAACGCGGCCAGCGACTCCTGGTCGGTGGTGTCGACCACGTGCCACCGCGCCCGTTCCCCGAGCGACTCGGCCGCCGCCGCGAGCCGGTCCGCGCCGCGCCCGCCGAGCGTCACCCGGGCGCCGCCGGCGACGGCGCGGCGGGCGACCTCCAGGCCGATGCCCGAGCCCCCGCCGACGATGACGACCTCACGGCCGGCGAGCGGAGCGCCGGAGGCGGGGCTGAAGACGGGAGCGGTCATGCGAGGTCCCTTCGGCGAGCTGAGCCGCGGTGCCCGCGACCCGGGCACCGCCACATGATCGAACCGCCGGGGCGCCCCGCGGATTCCCGGCAGGCGCCGCGGCGGGGCGGACCTTACGATGAACAGCACGGAACGCTGTGCACAGCGGAAGGTGCGGATCATGCATGCGAGCAAGGGTGACCGGCTGGTGATGCACGGCCGGGTCGTCGGTGAGCACGACCGGGTCGTCGAGATCGTCGAGGTCCTCGGACCGGACGGCACGCCCCCCTTCAAGGTGCGGGCCGCGAACGGCCATGAGTCGATCATGAGCCCGGGCCCCGACAGCCAGGTCCGGCACGACAAGGGCGACCTGACCTGACTTAAGCGAAACCTTCCCTCAGGGCGAGGCGGGCCGCCTCGCCCTGAGGGAAACCCCCGGGCGGACCCGGGGGTTTGCTCCACCTCCTTTCCGGGGGCTGGGCCGCTGGGCACGCAGGGGTGGATTTCCTAGGTTTGTGATCATGAAATCCACCCTGACCGCGGTGACCGCCGCGGCCCTGGCCCTCGTCCTCGCGGCGTCCGCCGACGCCGGTGCCGACCAGCCTCGCCCCCGGCCTGAGCCGGGCACCTCCGCGACCGGCGCCCCCAAGGCGCTCGACCGCTTCTACCAGCAGAACGTCCGGTGGGGGCCCTGCGAGAGTCCGGACCTGGCCCGGACCGGCACCGAGTGCGCGAAGGTCACCGTGCCGCTCGACTACGCCGCGCCCACCGGCCGTACCCTCTCCGTCGCCGTCTCCCGGCTGAAGGCCACCGGCCCGGCCACCGCCCGCCGGGGCATCATCCAGACCAACCCCGGCGGCCCCGGCGGGCGGGGCCTGGACTTCCCCGCCGCGCTGCGCGCCAAGATGACCCCGCAGGTGGCGGCGGCGTACGACGTCATCGGCATGGACACCCGGGGCCTGGGGAAGAGCGAACCGCTCGACTGCGGGCTGAACAGCCTCAGCTGGCTGCGGGGCACCGGCTTCGACCGGGCCGCGTTCGACCGGGTCGCGAAGCAGGCCGCCGACGACGCCGCCAAGTGCGACAGCGCATACGGCGACTCACTGCGGCACTACTCCACGCGCAACATCGCCCGCGACGTGGACGTCGTACGCGGTGCCCTGCGCGAGCGGAAGACCTCGTGGTTCGGCCAGTCCTACGGCACCTACCTCGGCGCCGTGTACGCGCAGATGTTCCCGGGCAAGGTGGACCGGCTCGTCCTCGACAGCGCCTTGAACCCCCGCGAGTACGGCCGCAAGACCACCCAGGCGATGGGCCCGGCCAACGAGAAGGCCCTGGACGAGCTGGCGGCCTGGGCCGCACCGCGGGACGCGGTTTACCACCTGGGGAAGACGCCCGCGGCCGTGCGCGCCACGGTCGAGGGCCTGGTGCGCCGGGCCGCCGAGCGCCCGATCGCCATCGGCACGTACCGGCTGGACGCGCAGAACCTGCCGTTCATCCTCTTCGCCATGGGTACCGACGACTTCGACAACGCGCAGTACGCCGCCGTCCTGCGGCAGCTCGCCGACGCCGCGGCGGGCAGGAAGGTCGAGGCCACCGAGCGGCTGGCCGGCCTGCTGGCCGCCATGTTCCCCACCGGCGCCGACGAGAACGGCACCCGAGCCGACTACGCCGCGCAGCTCGCCGTCCTCTGCGCGGACACCACGATGCCGGGCGACCCGGAGGAGTACCGCAGGACCATCGAGCGGGTCCGCCCCCGGCAGCCGGTCTTCGGCCCCGTCGTCAACGCCCCGATGCCGTGCGGCTGGTGGAAGCACAAGCCGCACGAGCGGCGGACCGAGATCGACAACACCGTGCCGGCCCTCCAGCTCCAGGCCACCGGTGACACCCGCACCACCTACGAGCAGGGCCTCGGCATGCACAAGGCGATGCGCGGCTCCACGCTCGTGACCGTCCCCGTGCGCACCCACGCCGTGTTCGCGTATTACCCCAACGCCTGCGCCAACAAGACGGTCAACGACTACCTGCTGACGGGCGATCTGCCCGCCGCCGACACCACCTGCGCGCGCGACTGAGCGAAGCCGGGGCGGCCCCTCAGAGCAGCTCTCGCTGCCCGCCGTACCCGGCGAAGTAGGTGCGCAGGGCCGCCAGGTGCGGCAGGACGGGCCGGTGTGCCGTGGGCAGCACCCCCAGGCGGATCTGGGGGTGCCGCGCGCGGGCCAGGTCGAAGGCCCGGACCACCGGCTGCGCCGGCGGGGCCGCGGAGTCCCCGGCCAGGGGCGCGAACCCGGTCCACCACACCGGCTTGCCGCCGTCCCGGTACGCCCGCATCACCTCCGCCACGGCCGGGAAGTTCCCCGGCCCCAGGGCGGCGGGCTCCTCCTCCGGGCCGGGGCCGAGGCCGGGGCGGAGAGCCAGGACGTCGAAGTGGTCGCGGGCGCCCGCCGCGTAGACGTCCCGCACGAAGCGGTGGTCGGTGTGGCGGGGCCCGCCCAGCACCACGACGGAGGACGGGCGGGCCGACCGCAGCCCCCGCGCGCACGCCCCGAGCAGCGCGACGTAGCGGGCCGTGCGCTCGGCCGGGTCGGTGACGCCGGTGGTGTCCGGCACGTTGGGCTCGTGCCACACCTCCCAGGCGTGGACGCGGTCCCCGTAGGTGGCGGCCAGCCAGGCGGCCCAGGGGGTGACGGCCCCGGGGTCGTCGGGGAAGCGCGCGGCGGGATCCTGGAGGGTCGCGCCCGCCCGTGCCCACGCGGGCGACCCGTGGAGGGTGACGAGCGCCTTCATCCGGCGCCCGGCCACGGCGTCCAGGAGGGCCTGAAGGCGCTGGTGGTAGGGGTGACCGGGATCGGGCCCGCCCCGGCCGCGCTCGCTCCTGGACCAGGCGACCTCGACGCGGACGACGCCGACGCCGTACGCCCGCAGGGTGTCGAGGTGGCGGTGGAAGGCGGGGCGGGGCCGCCCGTCCTGCCAGTACCCCTTGCCCATGCCGTGGAACTCCGCCCCCAGCGCGGGCGGCACGGACCGGGCGGTGAGGGCCGGCGCGGCCGGGGCCGCCCCTCCCGCGCCGGGAAAGGTCGTGGCGAGAGCCGCGCCGGCGGCCGAGACGACGAAGGTACGGCGACTCATGCCGTGCAGCCTTCCAGCAGCGGCCTCCCCTGCCACCGCTCCGACGCGGGCATCACCCGTACAGGTGGCGGTGGCGGGAGCCCGATGTCCGCCACGGGCGTGCGGCAGGTCGGCGCGTGCGCGGAGTGCGCCCACCGGAGGCCGAGCCGGTGAGCGATTATCGGACAGGCGCGGGGGCCGATGTCCGCTCAGCGCTCCACGGCGGTTCCCGCTTGTCACCCGCGGTCAGTGGTGCGGCGCGTGGTGCCCCTGTGCGGCAGGAGGCGCGGGGACGCCTCGCACGGAAGGCCGAATGCTGCTCTTGAACGTCGCTCCGGGCGACCGGATACTCGATCGCACTTGACATGGACGCGACCGTTTTTCATCGGCCCCCACCCGGTGTCGCGCCCGGTCCCCACCCGACCCGCACGCGCTCACCCCGTACGTCCTCCGCGCCCGGACATCGATGTCACCGGGCGCTCCCCCACAGGAGGTCCCGAGTGACACGCTCACGCATTCCCGCACGCCGCCGTGCCGCCCTGGCCGGCGCCGCGGCCGCGGCCCTGACGGCGGCGGCCCTCACCCTGCCGAACGCCCACGCCGCCCCCGCCCCCGGCCCCGAGGCCCTTTCCGGCGTCGATGCGTCGCGCCTCGCCCAGCGGCTCGCCGCCGCGCTCCCGGCGGAGACGGCCGGTGCGTACTACGACGCCGGGGCGCGGCGGCTCGTCGTCGGCGTCGTCAGCCGGAAGGCGGCCGACGCGGTGCGGGCGGCGGGCGCCGAGGCCAGGTTCGTCCGGCACTCGGCCGCCGAGCTCGCCTCGGCCCGGCGCGCGCTCGCCGCGCAGGCCGCGATACCGGGCACCACCTGGTCCGTCGACCCCCGGGCCAACAGGCTCGCCGTCACCGCCGACAGCACGGTGGAGGGGACCGCGCTGGCGCGGCTGGAGAAGGCCGTCGCCGGGCTCGGCGACAAGGCGGCGCTCAGGCGGACGCCCGGGAAGCTCCGGCCGTTCATCGCGGGCGGCGACGCGATCTGGGGCAGCGGCGTGCGCTGTTCGCTGGGGTTCAACGTCACCAAGGGCGGCAAGCCGTACTTCCTGACCGCCGGTCACTGCGGCAACGTCTCCTCCAGCTGGTCCGCCTCGCAGGGCGGCGGCCGGATCGGGGTGACGGAGAGCTCGTCCTTCCCCGGCAACGACTACGCGCTGGTGCGCTACACCTCCACCGTGGCCCACCCCAGCGCGGTGAACCTCTACAACGGCCGGCTGCAGGAGATCACCGCGGCCGGTGAGGCGACCGTCGGGGAGCAGGTGCGGCGCAGCGGCAGCACCACCCGGCTGCACGACGGCGAGGTGACCGGCCTCGACGTGACCGTCAATTACGAGGAGGGCGCGGTCGACGGCATGATCGCCACCACGGTCTGTGCCGAGCCGGGCGACAGCGGCGGGGCCCTGTTCGACGGCGGCACCGCCCTGGGGATCACCTCCGGCGGCAGTGGCGACTGCGGCTCCGGCGGCGAGACGTTCTTCCAGCCGGTGACCGACGCCCTGCGGGCCTACGGGGCGCAGATTCCCTGACCCCCGGCCCGCCGGCCCGGCCCCCGCGTACGCCTCCCGGCGCCGGGGGCCGCGCCGCGTCCTGGTGGCGCGTCAGTTGACGCGGCCGTACCAGACGCTGTTGCTCCAGATCTTCTCCAGCCGGACGGACGCGCCGGGCTTGGGCGAGTGCCAGATCTTGTTGTCCCCGGCGTAGATGCCCACGTGGTAGACGTTGCTGCCGGAGTGGAAGAAGACGAGGTCACCGGCCTGGCGCGAGCCCGCGGACAGGTGCCGGGTCTTGTTGTACTGCTGGGCGGCGGTGCGCGGCAGCGACTTGCCGACCTTCTTGAACGAGTAGAGCGTCAGGCCCGAGCAGTCGAACCGGTTGGGGCCCGCGGCGCCGTACTGGTAGGGCGAGCCCTTCTTCGAGGCCGCGACCTTCAGGGCGCTCTGGCCGGCCGTCGCCGCCTGGGCGTCACCGGCCATGCCGGGCAGCAGCATCGACGCGGTCACGGTGGCCGCGGTGAGGACGGACGCGGCCCCGGCCTTGGAAACGAGCGCGGGTATGCGAGGGAACGCAGACATGCCAAAACCCTTCGTCATCCGCCTGCGAAAGATGACCTGTCGGGTTCGGGCTGTCGAAGTTGCCCGGCCACAGTTGTGGCTTCACCCCAAGAACCACCGCGATCGTGGTTCGCCTTGCTCGGGTCTCCCGCTCCTGCCGATCCATAGGGATCTGTCCGCACCCGGACAGCGGCAGGACTCGGCGTCCGCCCGGGTCGCCCGCCTCGGTGACGGGATCTTGTTGTTCGAGCCAAGATCCTGCATCACGGAACGCCCGAATCCCGCGTCGGAAGGGGCATCTGTGAACTTCTTCACTTCATCGCCCGCCGCGGAACCGGGGGTTGTCGATGCCTCGGGCGAACCACGCAAACCCTTTTATCCAAAGGGCTTTGAAGAAAGCGGAAGACCGAAATCGCGTCACATGAGTGCCCCTGACACGGGTACCCGCACGAACACGGGGCTGCTTTGCGTCACAAATACGCGGCGGCCGGGTCCGCGCGGTTCGGTGCCGGGGCACGGGGGTAGCGATACGGCATGCTCACCCTAGGGATCGAGGAGGAGTATCTTCTGCTCGACCCGGCCACCGCACTGCCCGTAGCCCTGGCAGAGCAGGTCTGCGCGGCATTGGACCTGGAGCCGGCCGTGCACGAGCGGGAGATTCAAGCGGAGCTCCTGCAGGCCCAAGTGGAAGTAGCCACTCCGGTCTGCACGGACCTCGCGGAGGCGAGCCGGCACCTGCTGCGGCTGCGCCGCGCCGTCAGCGCCGCCGCCAAACAGAACGGCTGCCGGATCGCCGCCTGCGGGACGTCCCCGCGCGCGGGCCTGGCCCCCGTCCCCGTCACGCGCAGTCCGCGGTATCTGGCCATGCACGCCCGCGCCCCCCAGCTGGTGGACGAACAGCTGGTCAACGGCATGCACGTGCACATCGCCATCCCCGACCGCGAGACGGGCGTCGCCGTCCTGAACCGGCTCCGTCCGTGGCTGCCCGTGCTGGTGGCCATGGCGGCGAATTCCCCGATGTGGCACGGCCTGGACACCGGGTTCGCCAGCTGGCGCACCGTGGTCTACAGCCGCTGGCCCGTCTGCGGGCCGCCCCCGCACTTCGCCGGCCTCGCCGACTACGAGGAGCGGATACAGGCGCTGTTCGTGGCCGGGGCGATCAGCGACCGGGGGCAGCTGTACTGGCAGGCGCGGCTGTCGGACCGCTACCCCACCATCGAGGTGCGGTGCCTGGACGTCCAGTTGCGGGTCGACGACGCCGTCATGTTCGCGGGCATCGTCCGCGCGCTGGTGGCCACGGCCATCCGGGACGAGAAGACCGGGCCCCCGGTCTCCCACTGTCCCCAGGAGCTGCTGAACGCCTCGAACTGGCACGCGGCCCGGCACGGGCTGGAGGGGGTGCTGGTCGACACCGAGGGCAAGCGCCGGGGCGCCGAGGACGTCGTGCACTCCCTGCTCGCCCACATCGAGCAGGCGCTGGCGGAGTCGGGTGACACCCGTCAGGTGAGCGCGCTGGTCCACCGTCTCCTGCGGCGGGGCACCCCGGCGGACCGGCAGCGCCGGGTCCTGGCCGCGGACGGCATCCGCGCCCTCACCGACCTCATCACCGAGCCGTGACCGCCCGGACGGGCGGGAAGGGCGGTACCGGCGCGCGGGCCGGGCAGCGGGATCGCCCTCGATCCGCCCGGGCACCGGCGGGCGGTCGCGGGCGGGTGCACGGGAACGCGTGGACGGCAGCACGGCGGCAAGGCCCGGGGGACACAGTCCGGGACGGGCCGGCGGATCCGCCGGCCGGCGCGGACCGCACCGCGAGGAGGACGCGGAGGCAGGCGGCCTGCCGGCGGGCGAAGCGCGGGCCGGGCAGGCCGCCCCGGCCGGGCCCGGCGGACCGGCGCGCCCCGCCCGCAGCCGCGGCTCAGTGGGCGGAATCGGCCCGGAAGCCCCGTGGCACGAGGACGGCCGCCAGCGCGACGGCCACCGCCACGATGCCCAGGGACACCAGTGAGGTGCTGGTCAGCGCGTCGTCGTAGGCGGTGCGGGCGGTGTCGAGGAGGGCGTGGCCCACCTCGGTGTCGTGGCCGAAGGACCGGGCCACGTGGTCGGCACCGCCCACCGACTCCCGCGCGGTCTCCAGGTCGTCCCCCCGCAGTTGCGCCGGCAGTCCGGTCATCTCGGAGCGGAACAGCGTGGTGTGCACGCTGCCGAGCAGGGCCACGCCGAAGCCGATGCCCAGTTCGTAGGCGCTCTCGGAGACCGCGCCCGCCTGGCCGGCCCGCTCGGGCCGGACGGCCGAGATCATCACGGCCGCGGAGGCGGTGATGGCCATGCCGTCGCCGATGCCGAAGGTGACCAGGGCGACGGCCACCGCCCCGTACCCCAGGGGCTGGGGCGCTGCGGCCAGCACCGCGAACCCGCACAGCAGGGCGGCCAGACCCACCGTCAGCACGGTCCGGACGCCGATCCGGCGCAGCAGCCACGGTGTCAGCAGCGAGGACGCGAGCGCGGCGAGGGCCACCGGCAGGGTGCGCAGGCCCGCTTGCAGGGCGTCGTAGCCGTGGACGTACTGCAGCCACAGGGAGATCAGGTAGAGGGCGGCGCCGATGGCCGTCATGGCGATGAGGGTGGCCAGCGCGGCGGCGAGAAAGGGCCGGTTGGCGAAGAGCCGGACGTCCAGGAGGGGGTCCGAGGAGAGCAGTTGGCGGCGGACGAACCAGGTCAGGGCGGCCAGGCCCACCAGCAGCGCGGCCAGGTCCACCGGGCGGAACCCGCCGGCCAGGTGCTTGATGCCCCAGGCGGCGGCGATGATCCCGGCCACGGACAGCAGCGCGGAGACGAGGTCGAGGGCGTGGTGCGAGGGGCTGCGGTACTCGGGGAGCAGCAGGACGGCCGCGACGAGGGTGACCAGGACGATGGGCACGTTCACCCAGAAGGCGGCCGACCAGGAGAACGCGTCCACCAGGACCCCGCCCACCAGCGGGCCGATGGCCGCGCCCGCCCCGGCCACGGCGGCCCAGACGCCGATCGCGAGGGTGCGCTCGTGCGGGTCGGTGAAGATCGTGCGGATCAGCGAGAGGGTGGAGGGCATCACCATGGCTCCGCCGATGGCGAGCAGGACCCGGCCGGCGATCAGCTGGAGGATGTTGTCGGTGACTCCGGCGGTCGCGGCGAGCACGGAGGCGACGCCGAACACGGTGAACCCGGCGATGAACAGCAGCTTGCGGCCGAACCGGTCGCCCACCGCGCCGGCGGTGACGAGGAGCCCGCCCAGCACCAGCCCGTAGATGTCAATAATCCACAGCTGTTCCAGGGCGTCCGGCTGCATCTCCGTGATCAGCGAGGGCAGGGCCACGTTGAGGATGGTGGCGTCCATGGCCACCAGCAGGAGGCTCGCGCACAGGACGGCGAGCATCGCCCAGCGGGCCGGATCCGCCGGGGCGGGACCGGCTGCACCGGGCGGCCCTGGCGGCCCTGGCGGCCCGGCGGAGGAGACATGATCCACGGGGAGTGCCGTCCCTTCGGGGACCACGTGCGCTGTGCCCCGGAACGGAACCTAACCCGGGCCCCGGCGCCCCGCATCCCGGGCCCGATCCGGCGGACCGTGCCGCTCACGGCCCGCTCGCGGACCGGTGACGCCGCCGCCCGCATCGGCCGATCGGCCCCCTCGTCTCCCCCGGCGCATCCCCCGTCGGACCGATCCCCAGGGGGCGGGCGGGGTCCTAGCGTCGGAAGGGTCAGCTACGGAGCAGCACGCGAGGAGGTCGGAAGATGTCGGAGACCGTGGAGCGCGTGGAGCGCGTCGTCGTCGGCGTGGACGGGTCGGCCGGCAGTGTGGCGGCCCTGAGGCAGGGCGCCCGGGAGGCCGTCCGCCACGGAGCGGTGCTGTGTCCGGTGCTCGCCTGGGCGCCGCCGGGCGGGGAGGCCGCCGACGCCGTCTCGCCGGCCCCCCGGGACGTCCGCGCGCACTGGGAACGGGCCGCCCGGGAGCGGCTGATGCGGACGTGCGACAAGGCGCTGGCGGGGCGCGCGGACCGCCCGAGCATCGCGCCGCGGGTGCTGCGGGCCGACCCGGGCCCGGCGCTGGTGGCCTGCGCGCACCACGGCGGCGACCTGCTCGTCATGGGCGCGGGCAGCCACGGGCCCGTGCGCCGCCTCCTGCGCGGATCGGTGAGCCGGCACTGCCTCAAGCACGCCCACTGCCCGGTACTCGTCGTTCCGCCCGGCCCGGTGTCCCCGGGCTCCTAAGGGACCGGCGCATCCGGCGCGGGCCCGGCCGGACGCGCGTCCGCAGGCAGCCGGACCTCGACGGCCGTGCCCGCGCCGGAACTGTCCACGCGGAGGCGGCCGCCCGCGCTCTCCACCCGGACGTGGTGGCTGGCCAGGCCGATGTGCCCCTCCCGCAGCCGCCGCTGGACGATCCGCTTGTCGAACCCGACCCCGTTGTCGCGCACCGTCAGGACCGTCTCGGCCCCGGCGCCGGAGCCCTCCACCGCCAGCCCCACCCGGACGTGGGTCGCCCGGGCGTGCTTGACGACGTTGCCCAGCAGCTCGCGGGCCGTCGAGTACAGCAGGGCCTCGTGGCCGACCCGGCCCGGCAGCCTCAGGTCGTAGTCGACGGTGAAGCCGCCGCGCCGGGCGCAGCGGTCACCGGCCGCCTCCAGGGCGGCCGACAGCCCGGCGGCGGACAGGATCTGCGGGTGCAGATCGAAGATGATCTCCCGCATCTCCTGGACCGTCCGGCGGACCTCCGTCTGCGCCCGCTCCAGCGCCGGCGCGCCGGACGCGGGCACGACGGCCTCGACGTCCTCCAGGTCGTGGAGGGCGGCGAGCAGCGTCTGCACCGCGCCGTCGTGGAGGGCGTCGGCGACATCGGCCCGCTCCCGGGCCTCCGCGGCGAGCGCGTCGTCGAGCAGCAGCTCACGGGCGTCGAGGAGCTCGGAGACCGTCTCCGTCCGGCGCCGCAGCAGGGCCGCGACCAGGGTGCACACCATCACGATCCACAGGACGTACGCCTCGTCGACGACGACCGGCCAGACGCTCTCCCCGGCGCGGGTCAGCAGGTGCGGCAGCGACATCGCCGCGTAGGCCGCCATGCAGACCGCCCCGAACGCGGCGGTGACCTTGGGCAACTGCCACAGCACGGTGGCCAGGGGCCAGATGAAGTAGGCGTAGCGGACCGGGGAGTCCGGGCCGCCGGCCGCCACCGCCAGCCCCGTGACGATCAGGAGGTCGACGGCAGGCGCCGCCACCGCGCCGCGGAATCCGGTGACCGGACGGCGGTACACCCACCCGAGCCGGCCCACCGACCACAGCGCATAAACGACGAGCAGGCAGTTGAACCAGAAATGGTAGAAGTAATCGACTTCCGGCTGCCGGCCCGCCAGGAAGAGCGGAACGAGGAAAAGCAGCCGGCACCAGGCGACATAGCGCGACGATTGCGCGGCCATCTCGCCGACTTGCCGCTCCCGCCACCGTGTGGTCATCGCTTCGAGATTACCTCCGAGGGGGAGCCGATCGGTGGAATCGGGTTCCCCCGCCCGGTGGCCCGGCCGGCCGGTTCCGCCGAGGTCGCGGCGGTTCTAGCGTGGAAGGCGCGGTGATCGACCACTGCCCGGGAGCCGCCCGGAAAACCCCGGAAAGCGGTCCCCCGAGGCCGCCGGGAGAAGTGCCGGGAAGAAGGCCGGAGAAGAGAAAGGACCGAGGAAATGCAGAATTCAGTGCGCCGTGTCGTGGTCGGGGTCGACGGATCGGCCGGAAGCCTTCTCGCCTTGCGCCGGGCCGCGGGAGAGGCCCGCCGTCATCGCGCCCGGCTGTGCCCGGTCCTCGTGTACTCCTCCCCCCGGGGCGACTACCTCGATGCGGTGTGGCCGCCGGACGAGGAGGAGGCGCGGGAGCTCTCCCACCAGGCGCACGACCGGCTGAAGTGCGCCTGCGAGCGCGCTCTGGGCGGCCTGCCGCGGGATGTCCCCTGCGAGCCGGTCGTCGCCCTCGGGCCGGCGGGCCCGCTGCTGGTCGAGGCCGCGCACGAGGACGGTGACCTGCTGGTGGTGGGCGGCGGCTCGCACGGGCCGGTGCACCGCCTCCTCGCGGGCTCGGTGAGCCGTTACTGCGTGCGGCACGCCCCGGGCCCGGTCCTGGTCGTGCCGCCGGAACGGCCCGCAGCGGATCCGGAGGCGGCCGCGCACCGCGTATGACCCGCGCGCGGCCGCTCAGCAGTCCAGCGGGTAGGGGATGCGGGACGTGGTGGGCCCGGTGGAGCGGCACAGTCCGTAGCCCTGGCTCCGGAGGTCGTCGACGATGCCGGGCAGCGCTTCGGGGAAGCGGGTGAAGAGGTGCCCGAGGACGACGCCGCCGCGCTTGGCCGCGGCCGGGGCGGCGCGCACGCCCGCCCGCAGTGCCGCCGGGCCGGGGAACTCCCCGCCGGTGCCCTCCCAGTCGCGGGTGTCCACGGTCCAGGTGCAGATCCGGTAGCCGAGCGCGGCGGCGATACGGGTCTCGCGGTCCCCGAAGCGGCCGTACGGCGGGCGCAGCAGGGTGCTGGGGAGGCCGCCGCGGATCTCCTCGCGGGCGTCCCGCTCCGGGAGTTCCGGCAGGCTGCGGTGGGAGCGGCTGTGGTTGCCGACCCAGTGGCCCTGCGCGCGGAGGGTCGCGGTGATGTCGGGGCGCCGGGCGGCGTACGCGTTGATGAGGAAGAACGCGGCGCGGATGCCCCGGCCGTGGAGGTAGGAGCCCACGCGCACGGCCCGGCCGTCGTCGCCGTAGGGCCAGTCGTCCAGGGTCAGCAGGACCCGCTGGGAGGTGTTGCCGCACCGCCGGTGGTCATAGCGGCCGGGCCCCGCGGCGGTGGCGGGGACCGGGCAGAGGGCGAGGGCGAGCAGGGCGGCCGCCAGGGCCGTGGACAGCGGTCGGCGGGTGGCACGGATGCCGTGCCGGGGTGGGAACATGCGGGTTCTCCTCGTGTGGTCGCCGCCCCGGTCCGATGATCGGGGCACCCGGGCCGGACCGCCGGCAGAGCGACGCCCGGCGAGGCGCCCGGGCCCGGGCCCGGCCGGAGTGACCCCGCTCACGCCGGATCGCGCCGGTTTCCGCCGCCACCTGGATCATTGCGCGGGCGGCAAGGATTCCTTGCCCGCGCCGCACTGGAGTCACCCGCCGGTGGCGCTCAGGATGCCGGTCATGACCTACGAATCCACGGGTTCCGCCCGTGACATGCTGGCCGTGGTGAGCCAGAGCGGACCGACCGTCACGTTCTTCGACGCCGCCACCTACGAGCTCCTGGACGTCCTCGAAGTGCCCTCGGAGCCGCATGAGTTGTGCTTCGACGCGGCCCGCCGTCTGCTGTACTGCAGCTGCGCCTACGTCTCCGGTTACTACCACGCCCACCAGGGGCAGGGCCGGCAGGTCGCCGTCATCGACGTCGACGCCCGCAAGGTGGTCGACACCCTGGACACGAGCCCCGACCACGCGCCGCACGGCCTGGCCCTGGACTCCGTCCGGGACAGGCTGTACGTCAGCGTCGAGGCCACGGCGACGGAGCCGGGCGGGGTCGTCGTCTTCGACGCGGGCACCCGCGAGCGGATCGGCCGGATCCCGGTCATGGCGCACGGCCCGCACTGGTTCGCGATCACGCCGGACGGGCGCCGCGGCTACTCCACCAACAAGGAGGCGCCGTTCGTGTCCGTCGTCGACCTGGAGCGCGACGCGTTCGCCGGGCGCGTCGCGGTCCCGGGCAGCGAGGGGCTGGACGTCTCGCCGGACGGCCGGTACGTCTTCGCCGCGGCGCCCAAGGGGGACTTCGCCGCCCCGTCCGCCGCGCGGCCGGGCATCCGGGTGATCGACACCGCCACCGAGGACATCGTCCGGACCCTGCCCACCGGCGGGCTGGTCTTCCCGGTGCACACCACGTCCACCGGCGCGGTCCTCGCGGGTGAGCTGCGGACGGCCGGGGGCGCGGGCGGCACGCTGGGCTCCCAGGAGAACGGGGTGCTGACGGTTTTCGCCCCGGACACCCTCGAACCCGTCGGGCACGTGGAGGTCGGGCGGTTCCCGCTGACCATCACCTCCTCGCCCGACGGCACCGTGGGGTACGTCGCCAACGTCGTGTCCGGCACGGTGACCGTCGTCGACCTGGAGCGGCTGCGGGTGATCACCACCCTGGAGGTGGCGCGGCGGGGCGAGGCGGGGGCGCACGGCCTGGCGTACCTCCCCGCGGCCCGCTGAGGCCCCGGCGGCGGCGGGCGGGCACAATCGTGGGGTGTCCAGAAAAAACACCCGCCCCCGCACGGCCGTCACCGCCGCCTCCCCCTGCCCCTGCGGGCTCGACCAGAACTACGGCGACTGCTGCGGCAGCCTCCACCGGGGGGAGCGGGCGGCGTCCACCGCCGAGCGGCTGATGCGCTCGCGCTTTTGCGCCTTCGCCGTCCACGACGCCGCCTACCTGCTGCGGACGTGGCACCCGAGCACCCGGCCGGACGAGCTCGACTTCGACCCGGGGCAGCGGTGGACCCGCCTGGAGATCCTCGGGACGACGCAGGGCACGCCGTTCCACCAGGAGGGCACGGTCGAGTTCCGCGCCCACTACAGCGTCCGGGGCCACAGCGACGCCCAGCAGGAGAACAGCCGCTTCGTGCGGGTCGACGGGCACTGGGTCTACCTCGACGCCATCGCGTGACGGTCCCGGGGGGCGCCTCCCCGGGACCGTCAGCAGGGCTTGCGCCAGGCGTCCAGCCCGAGCCGCTTGCGCATGGACGAGAGCCCGAGCTGTCCCGCCTCGCGGCAGAAGTCCCCGGTCTCCAGCTCGTACTCGACGTGGAAGACCGCCTTGCCGCCCTCGACGAAGGGCCTCAGGCTCTCGCACTCGTCGTGCTCGGCGCACTGCTCGTTGACCGCGAAGTCGAAGTCGGCGACCAGCTCCGGTATCTGTTCGAGGTCGTTCTTCAGTCCCACGGACAGCCCCCGGTCGTGGGCGAGCCGGGCGATCATCCGGTTGAAGGCGAGCTGGTGGGCGGCGGTCAGCGGGAAGCCGGTGTTGTTGCGGTAGCCCTCGGTCAGATCCGGCTCGACCGCGTCGAAGCCCTTCTTCCGGCACATCTCGATCCGGTCCGCCATGATCGGCCGGAGGACGTCCAGCCGCCGGATGTCCAGCCACTTCTCGCCGTCCCAGCCGTTGTTCCGGCCGAGCACGGAGGCCGGGAAGGCGCTGCTGTCGGGCCGGAAGCTCTCCCAGGCCCCGGCGTTGATGTAGCAGATCACCTTGCGACCGCGGGCGTGGAGCTCCGCGACGGTGCGGGCCTCGTTCTCGAACCCGTCGATGTCGTAGACGGGGACGTCCACGCCGGTGTCGACCCGCCCGTCGAGCTGCCACTGCCAGCGCGTGCCGGGGCGCGGCCGCCACGGGCCGGCGCGCTTGCCGTCGCCCGGCGGCGCCGTGGTGCGCTCCGGTGACGGCGTGCCGCCGCGCGGCGGGCCGGTCTCCGGGCGGTCGGTGCGGGGCCGGCCGGTGTCCGGCCGGCCGGTCGGTGAGCCGGTCGGTGAGCCGGTGTCCGGCCCGGCGTCCGTTTCGGTGTCCGGGCCCGTGGAGGAGCAGCCCGCGAGCGCCAGCAGCGCGGTGGCAAGGAGGGCTGCGGCGAGGCGGCGGCCTTTCATCGGGCGTCCTCTCCGGTTCCGGCGGCCCCCGGCACGGTCTGCCAGGGGTTGGCCCCGTCCCCCGGCACCGCGCAGTGCACCGCGGCGCCCCGTCCGTCGGCGGTGCGCGCCACGTGCTCCTCGCGCCCGGGCGGCACCCCGTAGACGAGGTGGCAGAAGCGGCCCGGCGGGTGGTCGGCGGTCCAGTCGGGCACCCGCGCCCGCCGGTACTCCTCCCAGGTGCCCTCGAAGGTGACCAGCAGGTCGGCGAGGTGGGCGTACCCGGGGTCGGGGTGGGTGCCCGGGTTGAGGACGGCCGTCCGCGCGCCCAGGGCCCGGGCGAGCAGCACCAGGCGCCGGTAGCGGGGCAGGAGCGCGGGGTGGGCCGCCACCTGGTCGAGGAAGACGCCGTCGACGCCGTACCACTTGCGGTGCCGGCGGATGTCGGTGACGACCTCGCGCGGCGGGCGGCGGCCGTAGCCGGTGTCGGTGTAGCCGAGCAGCCGGACGCCGGCCTCGCGCAGCCGGCCGGCCGCCGCGGCGAAGGCCGGGTCGGGGCGCGTCCCGGGCCCGTCGGCGATGTTGAGGACCACGCCGTGGAGCGTGGGCGCGGCCGCCACGAGCGCCGTCCACGCCTGCGGGTCGGCCGCCGGGTGGACGTACAGCGGGACGAGCAGCCGGCGCTCGAGCCCCGGGGTGGACCCCGCGGTGGCGGGCATCAGGCCGGCTCCGCCGTGCGGGGATGCGTTTCGGCCCAGAGATCGGCCAGGGACCGGTCCAGGGGCAGCCGCGGGGCCCAGCCCAGGGCCCGGGCGGCGAGGCTCACATCGGCCTGCTGCCAGGGCACGGCGGCCGAGCGGGGCGAGCCGTCGCCGTCCTCCTCCAGCCGGCCGCGGAAACCGGCGGCCGCGATCAGCCCGTCGGCGATGTGCCGGGACGGACGGGCCCGGCCGGAGGCGATGTTGAGGACGGGAGGCAGGGGGCCGGGCGCGGTGACGGAGCGGGCGACGGCCTCGGCGACGTCCCGCGCGTCGACGAAGTCGCGGTGGGCGGAGAGGTCGCCGACCCGGACCACGCCCTCGGGCCCGGCCCGGCGCAGCTCGGCGGCGAGGCGGCCGGGCAGGGAGGCGGGCGGCGCGCCGGGGCCGACGGGGTTGAACACCCGCAGGACGACGGCGTCGAGGCCCGCGCCGGTGACCGCGAGGGTGCCGGCGAGTTTGGTGGCGCCGTAGAGGCCGACGGGGCGGGCGGGCCCGGTCTCGGTGGCGGGGCGGTCCGCCACGGCGGGCCCGTACTCCGCGGCGGAGCCGAGGTGGACGAAGCGGGCCCGGGGCGCGGCTTCGGCGAGGGCCGCGCACAGGACGGCGGGGCCCCTGGCGTTGAGCGCGGTGAGGGCCACCGCGCCGCCGCCGACCGCGCCCGCGCAGTTGACGACGGCGTCGGGCGGGCTCGCGCGCAGCGCGGCGGCGAGCGGGCCCGGGTCGGCGGCGGCCAGGTCGACGGACAGGCCGGTGCCGGGCGTCCGGCCGGCGACGCACACCCGCGCGCCCGGGAGGGCGCGCAGGCGTGCGGCGGTGTGCCGGCCCAGGAAGCCGGTGGCGCCCAGGAGGAGGATGCGCATGCGGACCGTTCACGCTCCCTTGATCAGCATGTCGCGGTGCAGGGAGAACTCCCGGTTGGCGCGGTCGTAGTCGTCGGGGCGGCCGATGTCGAGCCAGTACCCGTCGAAGTCGTAGGCGTGCGGCGGGTTCGCGGCCTCCAGCATGTCGAGGACCAGTTCGTCGAAGCCGAGCGGCAGCCCGGGGGTGTAGCGGGCGAGGGCGCTGCGGGAGACGCCGTAGACGCCCATGGAGACGCGGTAGTCCATGCTCGGTTTCTCCGCGAAGCCCACGACGCGGCCGGAGTCGGTGGTCAGGACCCCGAAGTCGATGTTCACCTGCCGGGCGTAGGTGGCGATGGTCAGCGGGGCCCCGGAGGCCACGTGGGTGCGGTGGACGTCGCCGAAGTCGAGGTCGGTGAGGATGTCGCCGTTCATCGCCAGGAAGTGCTCGGGCAGCCGGTCGATCATGGTGAGCAGCGGTCCCATGGTGCCGAGCGGGCTCTCCTCGGTGGTGTAGTCGACGCTCATGCCCCACTGGGAGCCGTCGCCGACGTAGGCGCGGATGATGTGGCCGAGGTGGCCGATGGCCAGGGTGCAGCTGGTGAAGCCCGCGTTGGCCAGCTGGCGCATCACGATCTCCAGGATCGCGTGTTCCTCGCCGATGGGCACGAGCGGTTTGGGCAGGGCGGTGGTGTACGGGCGCAGCCGGACACCCTTGCCTCCGGCAAGTATGACTGCGTGCATGGCCGTTCCTCTCTGCGTGGGTGACAGCGCGGCGAGCGGTACCGTCGCGTCAGACGTTGTAGATGCCGGCCTTGTACCGGCCGAGGTTCAGCGGGTCGCGGAAGAACTCGGCGGTGTGGCCGAGCCCTTCTTCGAGGGTGTGGGCGGGTGCCCAGCCGGTGGCGGCGCGCAGCCGGGTCGCGTCGCAGACCAGGCGCATGACCTCCGAGGCCGCCGGCCTGACGCGCTCCTGGTCGGCGCGGACGTCCAGTTCCGTGTTCATGACCTTGCCGATGAGGGTCACCAGGTCGCCGATGGAGATCTCTTCACCGGTGCCGGAGTTGAAGGTGCGGCCCACGACGTCGGCGGCGGGGGCGGTGCCGAGGGCGAGGAAGGCGGCCACGGTGTCCTTGACGTAGCTGAAGTCCCGGGTGGGGCGCAGGTCACCGAGGGTGATGACGCGCTGTCCGGCGGCGACCTGCCCGATGACGGTGGGGATCACCGCGCGCATGGACTGGCGGGGGCCGAAGGTGTTGAAGGGGCGCAGGGTCGCCACGGGGAGGCCGAAGCTGGCGTGATAGCTGTCGGCGAGGCGGTCGCCGCCGGCCTTGGAGGCGGCGTACGGCGACTGGGTGTTGATGGGGTGGTCCTCGGTGATGGGCACCGTCCGCGCGGTGCCGTAGGTCTCGCTGGTGGAGGTGTGGACCAGCCGCGGTATGCCCAGGTGCCGTACGGCTTCGAGGACGTTGAGGGTGCCGGTGACGTTGGTCTCGACGTAGCTGTGCGGGGCGCGGTAGGAGTACGGGATCGCGATCAGCGCGGCGAGGTGGTAGACGGCCTCGGTGCCGGCGAGCAGCCCGTGCACCGAGCCGGGGTCGCGGACGTCGCCGAGGACCACCTCGACCTGGGACATCGTCTCCTCGCCGAGGTCCTCCAGCCAGCCGTAGGAGGAGAAGGAGTTGTACTGCACCATCGCGCGGACCCGGTGGCCGGCGGCGACGAGCGCCTCCACCAGGTGCGAGCCGATGAATCCTTCCGCGCCGGTGACGGCGACGGGAGCGGGGTCGGACATGCTGGTCTCCTTGTGCGAGCGGGCGGGCGGAGCGGCGGAGCGGGCGGTGCCTCAGCGGTGGGTCGTGAGCCTGCCGAGCGTTGCGGTGGCGACGGTGAGCAGGGCGGCGGCCGCCCCGGTGCAGACGACGAGCTGGACGGTGGCCGGAGCGGAGACGTCCAGGGCGAGCGCGGCCGTCTCGGCCCCGGCGGCGGCGAGGCACACCGCCGCCGGGATCCAGGCGGCGGCGAACGCCTGGAGGAGCAGTCCGGTCCACAGGACCGCCCCGAGCGCCAGCAGCGCGGCCAGCCGACGGGCCGTCAGGGGCGGGCCATCCTGCCACAGCGCCCCGGTGGCCAGGGCGAGAACGGTCAGGGCCGCCAGATATCCGGCCACGCACCCCCCGAGCACCCGGGCGACGCCCGCCAGCAGGCGGCGGGGGGTCGTGGCGCGGGCGAGCGCCGCCAGGGAGCGGCCCCGGCAGCGGTAGAGGAGCCATTCCGCCGCCCCCATGCTGAGGGTGAGCGCGATGACGGCGGCGCCGGCCGTCCGGGCCCCGGGGGTGTGGCGCAGGACGTCACCGAGCGCGGCCAGCGTCGTCAGCACCCCGCAGCCGAGGCCGAACAGGCCGTACGGGAGCGAGGCCAGGGGTGACAGCGGGTCCGGTGGCTCGGCCGGGGCGTCCCTGCCGGTGCGCAGGATCTCGTGGGCCGCGACGCCGAGCACCCCTGCCAGGGTGGTGAGCAGCAGCAGGACGCGGAGCGCCGTGGGCGGCTGGACGGCGAGGAGGGCGGCTCCTCCGGCGGCGGTCGGGAGCAGCGTGAGCAGCAGCAGCCGCTCCCGGCCGAGGACGAGCAGCACGGTGGCGGCCCCCAGGTAGAGGGCCTGGCCGGCCGCGAAGGACCGGACACCGGCCGTGCCGGGGACCGTCAGCGCGGCCGCGGTGGCCAGCAGGGCGCCCAGGGGCGCCCCCCACCGCAGGCAGCGCCCCGCCGCGGGCCGGCCGCCCGAGGCCAGGCGGACGTAGGCGCGGTGGGCGAGCCCCTGGTTCCAGGCCCAGGCCACCAGTGCGGAGGCGACGAGGCCGACGGTGCCCAGGGGCATCCCGTAGCCGTCCCGGGCGCCGGTCATCAGGGGCGCGCCGAGGGAGTAGCCGAAGCCGGGCAGGGTGAAGACGAGGGCCCTGAGGGCGAATGGGCCGGGGCGCGCCTTCCAGGGGTCGGCGCGGGGGGCGGGCTCCGGGTGGCTGCGGGGCACCCGGGCGTAGAGCTCGGCGGCGAGTTCGAAGGCGTCCCGCCGGCCGTAGCGTTCGGTGATCTGTTCGCCGGTGAGGCCGTCGGCCTCCAGGACGGCGGCGATCTCGTCGGGGTGCACGGCCACCGCGCACACCTCGGCCAGTTCTTCCGCGAGGGCGTCGACGGGGTCGGCCGCCCACCGCGGCCCGGGTCTGCGGCGGGTGGGTTCGGCGGTGGTGGCGAGGTCGTGGGCGGGTTCGGGCTCGTCCGGTACCAGGCGCAGCAATCCGCTCATCCGGCACCGCCCGCGGCCAGGGCCATGACGGGCGCTCCCGAGTGCCGGTCCTGCCGGGTCCGGTGGTCGCGCCAGGGGCGGGTGACGGGCTGCCGGCGGCGCCCGGTGAGGTCGCAGTAGATGTCGCGGAAGGCGTTGATCGTCTGCCGGAGGGTGAACTGCTCGATCACCCTCAGCCGGGCCGCCTCGCCCATCTCGGCGCGCAGTCGGGCGTCGCGCAGCAGCTTCAGCGCGGCCCGCGCCATGCTCGCGGGGTCGCGGGGCGGGACGACCAGCCCGGCGTCGCCGACGGCCTCGCGCACCCCTCCCACGTCGGTGGAGACGGTGGCGCGCCCGCAGGACATGGCCTCGATCAGGGTGAACGGGAAGCCTTCGCTGATGCTGGAGAGCATCACCACGTTGCCCGCCGCGTAGGCGTCGCGGATGTCCTCGACGCGCCCCTCGAAGACGACCGCTTCGCCGACGCCGAGCTCCGCGGCGAGCTTCTCGCAGGCGGTGCGGTAGCCCTCACCGCCGCGCGGGGTGCCGCCGAAGAGGCGCAGCCGCGCGGTGGGGAGCTCCGCCCGGACGGTCGCGAAGGCGGTGATCAGCGTCTCCAGGCCCTTGATCGGGTCGACGCGCCCCGCCCAGCTGAGCGTGGGCACTTCCGGCTCCGGGCCGGCGGGCGGGAACGCCGCCGGGTCGACGCCGTTGTAGACGGTGCGGATGCGGTCGGGCGGGGTGCCGCCGTGTTCCTCCCAGCGCCGGTTGTAGCGGTTGCCCGGGGTCACCAGCGCGGCGCACCGGTAGCTCTCCACGGCGAGCAGCCGGAACAGCCCCAGCATCAGGGCCTTGACGGGCCAGCGGTAGGGCTCGGCCCGGAAGCCGAGGTAGCGCTCGCGCAGGTAGATGCCGTGTTCGGTGAGGAGGAAGGGCGTGCCGTGGCGGTGGTGGGCGAGCAGGCCCGGCAGGGTCGCGAGCCCGCCGCTCACGGCGTGGGTGACGCCGTCGGCGGGCGGGTCCGCGGCGAGCGGGCGCAGGGCGTGCTCCAGCAGGTCCGTGGCGAGCAGCGCGTCGTGCAGGGTGGGGCGGGCGGCGGCCGTGGCGAGGTGCGGGCGGTTCCACACGCGCACCAGGGCGCGGGCCGCCGCCTCCCCGCGCAGGGCCGCGGACAGGGCGCCGGTGGCGGCGTGGTCGGCGAGGCGGTAGAAGGCGCGCGGGAAGTGGTGCTCCTGCGCGGGGTCGAGGAGGGCCAGGAGGAACTGCTCGTAGGCGGTGAGGAAGCCCCGCAGGGCCCGGCCGCGCGGTGCGCGGCCGGCGGGCGGCGGCCCCCACAGCGGGTGGACGGCCACGCCGCGGACGTGGGCGGGGAGTTCCCAGGCGAGCGGTTCCCGGCCCGTGCCGGTCACCGCGATGACCCGGAAGTCGATGTCGGGCATGCCCTGGACCAACTGGTCGCACCACACGCTCACTCCGCCGTGGCTGTGCGGGTAGGTCCCCTCGGTGAGCAGGGTCACCGAGGGCTTGTCGAATGCCGTTTCGGCAAGCGGTCCGTGCATGAAATTCGGTTCTCTCCCAAGATGGCGCGGCATGAGGTGGCGCGGACGGGGCGGTGCCGTGGAGCGACGGCGGCGCGGCTCACGGGCGGGCGGTCCCGCCGGGGCCGTACGGGACGCGCTTGCCGGTGCCCTCGGGGACCGGCAGGGCCGCGGCCGGGGCCTGGACCCGGGCGGCGTCGCCCGGCAGCGCGCGGGCCGCGGGGGTGGCGCCTGCGGGCAGGGTGAAGGTGATCTGCGCCTGTCCGGCGGCGGGCTCGGCCCAGCCGGAGCGCCGCCCGGCGTAGGCGGCGCCGAACGGCACGCCGGCGCCGCCGCCCTGCACCTGCACGGTCCCGTCCGGCAGGGTCGCCGTGGCGGCGACGCCCGCGGGGGCGGTGACGGTGACGGCGGAGCCGATCCGGTACGCCGTGACCTTGCCCGAGGCGAGGGCGGCCTTCCACGCGGCCCGCTTGCCCAGCTCGGCGCCGACGTCCCGCATGCGGAGGTTGACCAGCGGGGTGCTGTCGGCGAAGAGGTCCTTGTAGTCGCCGAGGACCTGCTCCATGACGGTGTAGCCGATGCGCTCCTCGGCGAGGTTGGACTGGTGCATGAAGTGCGGCCGCGGGTCGTTGGCCAGGACGTGCCCGAGGGCGATGCGCCCTTCGAGGGGGGCGATGTAGGACGTGAAGCCGGTCCGGACGTCCAGGGGGGCCTTCAGGCAGGTGGTGGTCGTGGAGTTCTCGCAGGTGCCGCTGCCGCCGTCGGACTTCTTGGTGTACAGCCAGTTGTATTCGTCGGTCTGCTCGGCCGCCGTGCCGACGTTGTAGTAGACGTTCATGGGGTAGCGGGGCACGGTCAGCGCGGTGCCGACCTTGCGCTGCTGCGGCTCGCGGGAGTTGTCGCTCGCGATCCAGCCGACGCCGCTCTTGGTGAGGACGGGGGCGAGCTCGGGGTTGTCTTCGCCCTGCTGCGGCAGGGTCCGCAGGCCGGAGTGCTCACCGGTGACCAGCTCGTCCTTGTCGTGGACCAGCCCCTGGCGCGCGGCCCAGTTGAGGTTGTCGTTGACCTGCCCGTCGATCGTCTGACGGCTGACCCAGCGCACCCGGCCCAGGAGGTCGGTGGCGCACTTCCAGGGCACGGCGGTGGTGTTCTGCTCGCAGCCCAGGAAGGCGTGGGTGTAGGTGTGATTGATCCAGCGGTAGGACTTCTGGTCCGCAGCGAGCTGCCGCAGGAGCGGGTCGGCGGCGCCGCCGTGCTCCGCCCGGTACTCCTCGCTGCCGACGCCGTTGTAAGCCAGGTCCAGGGTGAGGCCGTGGCGCTCGGACCACTGCTTGGCGTAGCCCGCGTCGGCGGCCGTCATCCGGATCGGCGGGTGCTGGGGGCCGGGGTTGCCGGGGCAGTCGACGTCGCCGGGGGTGCACTTGAGCTTGCTGTCCCACCGGTCGTCGGAGGCGAAGACGTCGTCGACGTGCACCCCGAAGTAGTTGCGGGAGGCGCCCAGGTGGACCCCCTGGGTCAGCCACTCCACGATGCCGCGGGAGACCAGCCGGAACTGCTTCTGGTACTGGTTGGCCACGAAGGTGACGACCAGTTCGCTGCGGCCGTCGTGGGTGTACTGGCCGATCAGCGAGCCGCGGGCCGTGCCGCCGGGTACGGGGGCGTCCAGGTAGCTGGTGTACGCCGCGCCTTCGGCCTGCTTCTCCAGGGGGGTGGCGAGGTAGCCCCAGCTCTCGTTGACCGCGCTGTCGTTGTCCTCGAAAGGAACGTTTTTCCTGAGGTAGGCGAACGGGCCGGCCGCGCCGTCCCCCGTCACCTGCGCCGACGTGCCGTCCAGGGAGCCGCTGTATCCCGCCTCCTGCGGGGTGTTCAGGCCCACGGCGGGGCGGGCATAGGTGTAGGCGTCGACCTGCCGGATGCCGAAGCGCTTCTCGTAGGAGGCCAGGGCGGCCATCTCCGGCGATCCGGGCCCGAACGGGTTGTCGTTGGGCAGCACCACGCCCTGGTACTTCGCGCGGGGTCTGCCGTCCACGGTGTCGCTGAGGAACGCCTCGTCGACGCGTGGCCGGCCGGCGGCGGAGAGCTCGACGGTCGTGTACGGCGTGCCGGCCTCCTCCAGCTCGGCGCGGATGGCCTCGGTGGCGGGGCCGCCGTCGTCGACGACGAGCACCCGCAGGTCGATCCGCGGCACCGGCTCCGCGGCGTGTGCGGCGGTCGCCGGAACGGCCACCGCGAGCAGGACGCCCGCAGCGCACGCTGCGGCAAGACGGGTCGTACGACCCATGATTTTCTCCCCCCAGAACGGCGCGCACACGGCGTGCGCTGCCGTCCGGTCAAGACGTGTGCGCAGCACCGCTCCCGGCGCCGACCCCCACATCGAACGATCCCCGAACATCCCCAAGGCGGCCCCGTCGCGGTCGCGCCTCCCCACCCGACCGCCCGCTACTCCTCCCCCACGGCCCCGGCACCGATGCCCGGGCCCCGGCCCTGCGGCCGGAGCCCGGGCCGCATGACGATGTGCGCGGGCGCCGGACACGGCGGTGCCGCGCCCGGAGAGGCATCACGGCCTCGCTCGACCGCCCAGCCATATAGTGCGCCATGCCCGGAGATCGCGTCGGCCCAACTCCCATGAGCCGTACGGCATTCATGGATCGCTGGCCGGAATCGGCCGGGGTGCCGCGAGCGCCCCGGCGGGCCCCCGGCCGGGGCGAGGGTGACGCCCGTCGCGGCGTTGACCTGTGCCGACCTCCGCCGCCACGGGACCGGGGAGTTGCGCGCACGCCGTGGGCCCCAGGGGTCACACCCAGCACGGGGCGCCCGGAGATCGGCCTGATGACGGCTGTCCGGCTTGCCTGTTGCGCCCGTTGTTCAGCGGGTACATCCCCCGCTCCCCGCGCGCCGTCACCGGGGAACCCGCGGCGGGAGTCCGGCCGGGGACGCAACCGGAAGCAACTCTCCCCCCTCTCACTAAGGTTGCCCTGTACCCGGAGGGCATGCCGGTGATGCGGTGGATCCGCGGCCTCCCCGCGCGCCCGGCCCGCGCCCCGGCGTCACCGGCCCGCGGCACGCCTTGACCGGACGCGGATTTCCCCCGACCGGCCGTCCGCTCTCGGCGGATTCGCTGAGAGCATGCGCCGCTTCCCCTGGCGACCCGCGGCGGGCAGGGTCGGGGGCATGAGACTACTGATGCTGGGTGGAACAGAGTTCGTCGGATACGCCGTCACCGAGGCGGCGCTGGCCCGGGGCTGGCAGGTGACCGTCCTCCACCGCGGCCACCACGAGCCGCCGCCGGGCGCCACCTCCGTGCGGGGCGACCGTCTCGACCCGGCCGGTCTGGCCGGCCTCGGCACGGGCGAGTGGGACGCCGTCGTGGACACCTGGTCGGCGGCGCCGAGCGTGGTGCGCGACGCCGCGAACGCGCTGGCCGGGCGGGTCGGCCGCTATGTGTACGTGTCCAGCGGTTCGGTGTACACCTATCCCTCCCCGGCCGGGCACGCCGAGGACTGGCCCGTGGTGGAGGGCTCGCCGGACGCCGGTGACGTCGAGTACGCCGCGGCCAAGCGCGGCGGGGAACTCGCGGTCACCGCGGCCTTCGGGGACCGGGCGCTGCTGGCGCGCGCCGGCCTGATCCTCGGCCCCCGCGAGAACATCGGACGGCTGCCGTGGTGGCTGAGCCGCATCGCGCGGGGCGGGCCGGTGCTCGCGCCCGGGCCGCGCGATCTGGGGCTGCAGTACATCGACGCGCGCGACCTGGCCACCTGGATCCTGGACGCCGTCGAGGGGGGCCTGCACGGCCCGTACAACCTGATCAGTCCGCCCGGGCACACCACCATGGGCGAGCTGCTGGAGAGCTGCAAGCGCGTCACCGGATCCGACGCCGAGCTGCGCTGGACCGACCCCGGGCCGATCCTCGCCGCGGGCGTCCAGCCATGGATGGACCTCCCGGTCTGGGTGCCGCGGGGCGAGCTGTACGACACCCTGCACCAGGGCGACGTGTCCAAGGCGCTCGCCGCCGGGCTGCGCTGCCGCCCCGTGGCGGAGACGGTGGCCGATACTTGGTCGTGGCTGCGGGAACTGGGCGGCGTGGCGCCCCAGCGGCCGGACCGGCCCGTGCTCGGGCTGGACCCGGAGGTCGAGGCGAAGCTGCTCCGGCGGTAGCGGAGCCCGGGGGCCGGATCATCAGGGGGCCGGATGGTCAGGGGGGGCATGCCCGATCGGCCCATGGCTCAGACGTCCGGCTCAGACGTCACTCCCGCAGCGTCCGGCTCCCTCCGTGACGACCCTGGCCGCGGCAGCCCGCACGCACCTGCCCTCGGGCACGGCCGGGCGCCGGAGGGGCCTGCCGCGGCCGGGCGTGAGCCCGGCGGCCACGGAGGGCACGGGCGCCGTGGTGGCCCGGCTCCCGCCGGACGGCAGGGAGTGACCCACCTGGGAGGGCCACGGCCCGCCGGCTTTCACCGCCTCCGTCCACCGCGCCGCGGGGCCGGGCCCGGACGGCCTCCGGTCGGCCGCGGAGGCCGGCCGCCGGGCCCTGCTGGTCCCGTGCGGCTCGCCGTGCCGCTGAGCCCGCGGGCACCCGCCCGGCCGCCGGAGATGCCCGGCCCCCCGTGGTCTGAGAGCCTTTGATTCCCAGGCCCGGCCGCCCGGAGGAGGAAGACCTGTGCGCATCCTTGTGTGTGCCCAGCGGGATCTCGTGGTCTGTGTGGCCCTGAACCGCCTGCTGCCGGAACTCGGCGGCCACACGGTGGCGGTGGCCCTGCAGGACCCGCCACCGGGTGACCTGAGCTCGGGGAATCCCCTGCAACGCCAGCGGTGGTTCGAGCGGAACCTGACCGACCGGCGGGTCTTCCCCCCGCTGGACGCCCTCCCCCGGCCCGCCGGCGAGCTGCTGACCTACCGCCATCTCTCCCGCAGGCACGGCATCCCGTTCCACCGCCTCACGGACATCAACAAGGGCGACGGCTTCACCGTCGCCCGGGAGTTCCGGCCGGACCTGATCCTGTCCGTGCGCTTCGGCCAGATCTTCAAGGAACCCGTCCTGGAACTGCCGCCCCTGGGGACACTGAACGTCCACCCGGGAGCGCTCCCCCGGTACGCCGGGCTGGCAGCGCCCATGCACGCCATGATCGCCGGCGAACAGAAGCTCACCAGCACCCTGCACGAGATCGACCGGGGCATCGACACCGGGCCGGTCATCGCGAGCGACGACATCCCCGTCGACCGGACGCGCTCGCTGTTCTGGCACCTCCCCCAGCTGTACGTACGAGGAGTGGAGCTGTTCCTCCAGGCGCTCCCCGGCCTCGCCGAGGGCCACCGGCCCGCCGCACAGCCGCAGGACCGGACCCGGCGGCAGTACCACAGCGAGCCGACGCCCCAGGAGATCGCGGCCTTCGAAGGGCTGGGCTTCACATTCCTGAGCGAGGACGACTACGAGGAACTCGTCGCCCGCTTCGGCTCCGCTCCGCAGCGCACCGCCTGAACCGCGGCCGGGGGCCGGTGGGGCGCCGCTCCGCGGAGTCCGGCGCGTCGGCGCCGAGGGGCGAGGATGCCCTGAGCGGGCGGCTTCGCACCGCTCGCGCCCGAGGAGACAGCCGACGAGAAAGGGCCCGCGGACAGGGAGCCTTGACCCTGCCACCGTGTCAGGCCCTGCACTGGGGGACGTCATGTTCAGTATCGGAGAGTTCGCCAAGCACGGCCGCGTGTCGGTCCGCATGCTGCGCCACTACGACGCCCTGGGGCTGCTGCGCCCCGCCCGCGTCGACCCGGTCAGCGGCTACCGCTTCTACGCGGCGGGCCAGTTCGCCCGGCTCAACCGCATCATCGCCCTGAAGGATCTCGGCTTCACCCTCCAACAGGTCCGCACGGTCCTGGACGAGCAGGTGGACACCGGGGAGTTGCGCGGCATGCTCCGGCTGCGGCGCGCGGACCTGGAGGCGGCGATGGCCGCTGACGCCCTGCGGCTCGCCCATGTCGAGGCGAGGCTCCGGTCGATCGAAAGTGAGGGACACATGCCCACCGACGACGTTGTGGTCAAGAGCGTGCCGGCCGTCAGGCTGGCCGAACTGTCCGGTATCGCCGCGAGCTTCGCGCCCGAGGACATCGGGCCGGTCATCCAGCCGCTCTTCGCGGAGCTGTGCCGCCGGCTGGAGGCCGCCGGGGTGAGCCCGGCGGGGCCGGCCGTCGCCTACTACGAGGACGGGCCGCAGGACGGCACGATCGTCGTGCACGCCGGGATGACGGTCGCCGTGGCGCCCCGCGCCGGGCTCGACGTGACGATCGTGGACCTGCCGGCGATCGGGAGCGCCGCCACGGTCGTGCACCGCGGTTCCATGGACGGGGTGCTGACCACCGCCCAGACCCTGGCCCGGTGGATCGACACCAGCGGCCGGCGCTCGGCGGGGTACGCGCGTGAGGTCTATCTCGAGAGCCCGGAGGACCCGGACGCCTGGGTGACCGAGCTCCAGGAGCCCGTCACGACCGGCTGAGCCGCCGTGCGCCCTGCTCGGGCGGCCCCGGCTGTGCGGATAATGGGTACGCGCTCCGGCGGCCGGGCCCCCGGGCCCGGCCGCCGGGCCGCCCGAGCAAGCAGGCACTACCGTGAAACACCTATGGGGGCGTGGATGACCGCCGAACCGCAGTACGACGAGCGGCACGAAGGCCGGCCGGAAGGGGCCGCCGCCCGGCGGCGGCGCGGGCGCGGGGCCCGCAGGGCCTCAGTCGTCGCGGCCCTGGCCCTGGCACTGGGCGCCACCCTGACGGCCCCGTCCGCCTCGGCCATGAGCCCGGCGGCGCGGACTGTGGCCGCGCAGACCACGACACAGGCCACGACCGCGCAGACCGAGGCCGGGCGGACCGAGGCCGCCGGCACCGCGGCGGCGGCCGGGGCCGCCGCGCAGCACACGGCACACGGCGACCGGGCCACCGCCAAGGATCACCACAGCACCGCGGCCAAGCCGAAGAAAAAGAAGAAGAAGAAAAGCTTCTTCAAGAAGCTCGGGGTCTTCCTGATCGTGCTGCTGATCCTCGTCACCCTGTTCGTGGTGGCGCTGATCGTGCTGGCGGTCTACTTCGTCCGGCGGGCCCTCAGGCGCCGCCGTTCCTGATCACGGACAGGCGCGAAGGCGGTCAGCCGCTCTTCCGGCGGAAGGAGCGCTGGCCGCCCGCCTTGCCGTGGGTCCCGTGGATCTTGGAGCCGTCACGGCCCTGGCCGCCGGAGCCGCCCTCGGCCGATTGACCGCGCTTACGGTCCAGGGCCTCCCGGAATTTCCGCTTCACGTCCTCGGCGGAGTCATTCTCGGGCACGTCCTGGGACGTGGTGCTGTCAGTCATGAAAAACCTCCTGGTCATGGCGGCCGTTGCCCCAGCTTGGCACGGCTGTGCGTTCGGCTGCAGCTGGTTTCCCGTCCGGTCCGCCCGTCCCCGCCCCGCGGGCGTGGACCGGCGCCGGCCGGCCGCCGTCGCCGAGCCTAGCGCGTCGGCGCTCCGCACAGATGGGCAGGTCATCGGGCACGGGCGGCTCAGCCGACCCGCACGTCCCCGTCGGGAAGATCCTCGACGGTCACCTTCCGCGCCGGCTGCCCCAGGCCCTCGGCCACCGCCTTGGCGATCCCGGGGGCGTCCGGACCCGACGGGAACGGGACGCTCTCGCCCTCGCCGTAGCTCTCGACGGCCTTGGTGAAGTAGCCGGGGTGCCAGGCGCCGACGGCGCCCTTGACCTCGACGGCGCTCACGGGCCGCTGCCCGACCAGGCGCCGGAGCGCCGGGAGGATCTGGTCGGAGCGGTACTCGCCGGGCACCTGGAACAGGCTGGCGTGGGCGCCGGCGAGGCCGCCGTCGCGCAGCCGCACCGTCACGGTCAGACAGCTCGTCACGCTCGGGTAGAGGAGCACACCGCCGGGCGCGGCCTCGGCGACCTGCCCTTCGGTGATCCGCACCGGGGCGGCGGTGGCGGTCGCCGCGGCCGCCGGCCGGGCCGGCAGGCCGCCGGGGGCGGCGGCCGCTGCGGGCGGGGCCGGGGCGAGGGAGGCGGCGACGGCTATGAGCAGCGTCCCGGCCCCGGCAACAGACATGATCTTGGGATTCATGGGGGGATCATCCCGCCGGAGGCACCTCGGTGCCAAAGCGGCTGCGGACGGCCGTCTGGACCTCGGCCTCCTCGGCCGGGTCGGTGGCGAGTCTGCGCAGTTGCTCCACCACCCGGGCGTCGGCCGTCGTGGCGTGGTGGGCGGCCAGCTCGCGCGTGCTCTCCTCGCAGTCCCACAGGCACTCGACGGCGAAGCCGGTGGCGAAGGAGGGATCCGTGGCCGCCAGGGCCCGGGCCGTACGGCCGCGCAACTGGGAGGAGGCGGTCTCGCGGTAGACGTGGCGCAGCACGGGCGCGGCACAGCCGATCGACAGGCGCCCGGCCCCGTGGACGAGGTCCCACAGCACGGCCGCGTCCGGCCCCTCGGCCCGCACCGTCCGGCGCAGGGCACTGAGCACGAGCGCGGAGTCGTAGGTGCCGCCCCGGCAGGCGAGCATGCCCGCGGCGGCGGCGCCGAGGGCGTCGTTGCGGTGGATCCAGGCGCGGGCCCGCTCCAGGGCCGCGGTGCTGCGCATCCGCTCGAAGGCGGTGACGGCGGCTTCCGCGACGAGCTCGGCGGCGTCGGCCGCGGCGGCCTCGATGAGGTCGAGGGCCTGCGGGTCGTGGTGCTCGGCGAGGTAGCGCAGCGCCGTGGCCCGGGCGGCCTCCGGGCCGCTCGCGGCGGCCCGGATGATCTCCAGCCGGTCCTCGGGGCCGGCGACGGCGGTCAGGCAGCGGGTCGCGGGGACGTGCCGCAGCTGGGTGGGGTGGAGGGCGAGGCCCTGCTGGGCCCAGTCCAGCACCTCGCGCACGCTCCAGCCGGGCCGGGGGCCCGCGGGACGGAGCTGGCGCTGCCAGCGGTCGAAGGAGCCCTGTTCCTGCGCGGCCAGCACCCGGGCGGCCGTCGCCGGGGACTGCTGTGCGTCGGCCCACAGCCGCCAGGGGCGGGGCTCGAAGGCGTCGCGCACCGCCGCGGCGAGCGCGGCCTCGCCCTCGGGGGTGGCCGGGAAGCGGGCCAGCACGCTCTCCCCGAGGCCGAGCAGACCGGTGTCGTCGTCACGCAGGGCCAGCTCGTCGAGGGCCCAGGCCCAGTTCGCCCCGGAGATGGCGTAGCGGCGCAGCAGCAGGAGGGCGTCGGTACGCCCGTAGGAGGCGAGGTGGCCGAGGACCGCGAGGGCCAGGCCGGTGCGCTCCTCCGCCGGGTCAAGGTGATCGTCGGGGTGGAACAGATGCTGTTCGATCTCGTCGAACCCGCCGTCGAGGTCCATGTGCAGCCGGGCGTAGTACAGCGAGCGGTTCTCGACCTGCCAGTCACTCCTGGGGTCGCGCAGCACGCAGTGGTGCAGTGCCGCGAGCGCCTCGGCCCGCGGCGCCGCGAGGGCATGCAGGGTCCCGTCGCCGCGGCCTCGCTGGAGGAGGCCGAGCAGGGTGCCGCTGGGCGCTATGTCTGGATCGAACATGGGGTCAGCATCCGGTGCGGGGAGTCGGCTGGCAACGGGATTTCCGTCGTCCGGCATTCTTGCCGGTGTCCTGCGGGGCTATGCCTGGTGAACAGGGGGAACTGGATGTCCTCCGAGCGCCCGCAGCCTACCTGGAGCGAGGCATTCCGCCGAGCCCTGTCCGAAATGCCTGCCCTATAGCCTCCGGCATATGCCCTCGACACCACCAGATCGGGTGTTGCCAAAGCCCTGACGGGCCTTCGCTCCCTGTGCCAGAGTCGTTACCGGCCCTTTCCCGGACCCGACGGAGCCGGCGGAGCCGGCAACGCCGCGCTCCGTCAGCCGCACCCGTATGCCGCGCCCGTATTGGGAGTACGACATGCCGCCCCCCCACGAGGACCGTCCCGCCGCCCGGCAGCCCGGGCACGGCACCGTCGACGCGCTCATCTCGCAGACGCGCACGCTCCGTGGCGGCATCGACGCCGTGCGGCGGGAGACGGCCGACGAGGAGCCGCTGTCGGAGGACCCCCAGCTGCGCTGGCAGCGGGCCCTGGTGGAGCTGGCCGTGCACCACCTCGACGGCCTCGGCGAGCACCTGGACCAGCTCCGCGCCGGGCTGCCCGGCGCCGAGGGCCCGGAGGAGGCGCCGGCCGGGCGGCTCCTGCCGCCGCCGGAGCACCCGCCCGGCCGGGCGGGCAGCGCCGAGTGGAATCTCCTCACCGACGACGTCAGCTGGTCCGAGGAGCTCTTCGAGCTCTTCGGCCGCCGGCCCGAGGACGGCGCGCCCACCCTGGACGAGCTGCCCTCCTGGCTGGTCGAGGAGGACACCGGGCTCCTCACCGCCATGGTCACCGGCTGTCTGGTGGACAGCCGGCCGATCGACGGCGAATTCCGCATCGTGCGCGGTGACGGCGCGGTCCGCACGGTGCACATGATGGGCGAGCCGGTCCTGGACGCCGACGGCGCCACGGCCTCCATGTGGGCCGTATTACGGGACGTCACCGAGGAGCGCCGGCGCCGGGAGGAGGTCCACGACACCCGCGACTCCCTCCGGCACCACCGGCACGCCGCCCGGACCGAGCACCGGCTCGCGGTGCAGCTGCAGGAAGCCGTGCTGCCGGCCTGGCGCGGTTCCCTGCGGTTCCCACAGGCCGGCCCGGCCGACGGCACCCCGGGCGCCCCCGGCAGCCTGGACATCGCAGCGCACTACCTCCCCTCGTCCAGCAGCGCCCTCATCGGCGGTGACTGGTTCGACGCCCTGCGGCTGCCCGACGGGCGGACGCTGCTGAGCGTCGGCGGGCTCACCGGCCACGGCGTGACCGCCACCTCCACCATGGCGATGCTGCTCGGCGCGCTGCGCGGCATGGCCGTCACCGGCGCCGAGCCGGGCCCCCTGATGGGCTGGCTCAACCACCTCCTCGACGCCTCCGCGCAGCCCGCCCTGGGCAGCGCGGTGTGCTGCCGTTACGACCCCACCGCCCGCACCCTCAGCTGGTCGCAGGCCGGGCACCCCGCCCCGCTGCTCTTCCGCGGGGGGCGCGGCCGCTCGCTGCGGCCCCCGGAGGGCCTGCTGCTCGGAGCCGTGTCCGATGTCACCTACGGCCAGGCCGAGGAAACCCTGGAGCCCGGGGACGTCCTGGTCCTGCACACCGAGGGCCTGGCATCGCACAGCAGCGAGTCACCGCACAGCACCGGGCCGGAGACCGGCACCACGGATGCCGCGGGCTTCGCCGAAACGGTCGCCGAGCGGCTCCTGGGCTTCGCACCGCGGTTCGCCGAGGCGAGAACCGCCCAGGACTGCGTGCGAGCCGTGCTGGAGGAGTTCGGCGTCAAGGAGCGCGAGGACGACGCCTGTGTGCTGATCGCCCGCATCAACTCCTAGCCTCCCGCCACCACGCGACGGGCGGACTGGCGGGACGGGCGGACAGACAGGCCGTGGGCAGGGCGGGCCCGGCGGTGTCCGTACCCGGCCCGGACGGGCCCGGGATCGGCGCCGCCCTTACACGGCCGCGCTCCCGTCCTTGCCGGAGCCCTTCCCCGGGGTCTTGGACGCCTTCGGCGCCTTGGGCAGCGCCCGCTGGATCTCCCGGCGCAGCTCCTCGATCCGGGGGTATCCCGCGTACTTCCCGGTGAGCCGGTACATCTCCCGCAGCCGGTCCCAGGTGCGGTGCGAGGAGGTCTCGCCGATCGACACCAGGGCCAGCCGGGCGTAGGTGTCCGCCTGCTCGGGGTCGTTGCCGATGAAGCACGCGGACGCCATGGAGATGTAGTCGAAGATCATTGACCGGAGGGTGTCGTTCCCCCGCAGCGCCAGCGCCTCTCTGGCGTGCCGCTGGGCGATGACGGCCACCGAGGGGTCGTGTTCGGCGAGCGTGCGGTAGGCGAGCGCCTGCATGCCGTGAAATTCCTCGTCGTGGAACTTCTGCATCCAGCTCGGCGCGGGCACGTCGCCCTTGTCGGAGACGAAGAGCTCCTCGGCCTCGCCCAGAGTGCGGCGCATGGCCTGGCCGCGGCCCATCGACGCCTGCGCCCACGCCTCGATCGTGCAGAGCATGGCGCGGGTGCGCGGCAGCGTCTCGCTGCCGGAGCCGGACTTGGCGAGCTTCATCAGATCCAGGGCGTCATCGGGACGGCCGAGGTGGACCATCTGGCGGGCCGCCCGGGAGAGCGCCTCGCTCGCCCGGGGGCGGTCGCCCCCCTCCCGGGCCGCGTGGGCGGCGATGACGAAGTACTTCTGGGCGGTGGGCTCCAGGCCCACGTCGTGGGACATCCAGCCGGCGAGGACGGCGAGGTTGGCCGCCACCCCCCAGAGCCGGCGCTGGAGGTGTTCGGGGTGGTGGTAGGAGAGCATGCCGCCCACCTCGTTGAGCTGGCCGACCACCGCCTTGCGCTGCAGCCCGCCGCCGCGGGCCGCGTCCCAGGCGCGGAAGACCTCGACCGAGCGCTCCAGGGCGTCGATCTCCGTGGAGCCCACGGGCGCCGCCTCGTAGCGGTCGTACCCGGCGGGGTCCGCGTGCGCGGTGCCCAGCCGCATGTCGTCGAAACGGGGTGCGTCGGAGGCGAGTACCGGATCGGAGTGCAGCCAGTCGTGCATGGCGCTGCTGAGTACTGAGCCTGCGGCGAGCGCGGCGCCCGCGCCCACCAAGCCGCGTCGGTTGAGCATGAGGTCCATTCCCGTGAATTCGGTGAGGACCGCGGCAGTCCGTTCAGGCGGCCAGGGCAGTCCGTCCGCGGACTTGCCCTTACCCGCACGCCCTCTGCGGCCGAACCCGAGGTCCTCGATGGTCACGACACGACCGAGTCGCTCGGTGAAGAGGGCCGCCAGCACCTTGGGCACGGGATCTCGCGGGGACTCCCCCATGTCGATCCAACGCCGTACCCGCGAGGTGTCGGTCGCCAGCTGCGGGTGGCCCATGACGGCCGCCTGCCGGTTCACCAGTCTCGCGAGCTCGCCCTTGGACCATCCGGCCAAACCGAACAGGTCTGCTAGGCGGGTGTTGGGTTCCCTCGTCACGTCAAGCCCCCAGGTTCTCGGCTGACTTGAAGGTAGCGGGCCGACATGGGCCAGGCGAGTATTCGCCAGGGTTCGCCAGGGCTCGCCAGATGGTGTGCCACCCACGGCCGGGTGTGATGTAGGAACGCGCCACCCCGGCCACCCGGCCGCCGGACCGCATTCCCCAGGGTGCTCACGGCCCGGGGACCGGGGAGCGCGGCTATTCGTCGGCACACGAAGGGATCTGTTCCGCCCATGTATGCAGCCTCGTCCTCCGTGTCCGCCCCGCTTCGGCCGCTCCGTCCGCAGCACGCCGGCGGCGGACCGTACCTCGATCCCTCCCACGCCGCGGGAGCGGGCTTCGGGGGCGGGCGGGCCCGGCGGCCGCCGGGGCTCGCCGGCCAACCGCTGAGCGGGAGAATCGACTTGTCCGGCCCCCAGGGCGCGCAGCTGCGCACGGCGATCGCCGCGATCCACCGCATCTGCCCGGAGTTCAACGCCGTCCAGGTCCTGCGCCGCAGCGGGCGCTCGGTGCTCCTGGTCGGCTCCACCGGCCGCGCCACGGCAGTGGCCAAGTGTTTACTGGACCACTCACCCGCCTGGGCCGAGCGGTTCCGCCACGAAATAGCTACATACCGGGCGTTCGTCCGTCATCGCCCGCCGGTACGGGTCCCCCGGCTCATCGCCGCCGACCCCGACAACTGCACCCTGGTCATCGAGCGGATGCCCGGACGGCCGGCCTCCGCCCAGCGCCACCCCGGGGACACCCCGCCCCGGGCGGACGTCCAGGCGGCACTCGGCGCGATCTGCCGGGTCAACCTCTGGCGTCCCCCGGCCGGCATGTTCGACATGCCGCTCGACTACGGCAAGCGCATCGCCCGCTACCACGAGCTCGGTCTGCTCACCGACCGGGATCTGGGAGACCTGCAGAAGCTGCTGCACGGCCTGGCGCACGTGCAGGGCCAGTTCTGCCACGGTGACGCCCTGCTCTCCAACATCCTGCTCTCCCCCGCCGGGCCGGTGCTCGTCGACTGGGACCAGGCCGGCTGGTACCTCCCGGGGTACGACCTGGCCACCCTGTGGACGGTCCTCGGGGACGCCCCCATGGCGCGCCGCCGGATCAGCCAGCACGCCCAGGCCGCGGGGCCGGTGTCGCGCGACGCCTTCCTGGTCAATCTGATGCTCGTCCTCACCCGCGAGATCCGCACCTATGAGACGGCCGTGCAGCGCGCCCTGCACGACCCCGCCCCGGCGGCGCCCGGCGCCGCGGAGTCCGGCGAGGAGCAGCGCCTGCTGCTGCGCCGGCTGCACGACGACTGCGCGCTCGCCAGGCGCGCCGTACGGGCGGCGGTCGGCACCCGCTGACGCCCCCTGCCAAGATCTGCCCGGGCCCGCCCGGTCCGCTCCGGCACGCCGCGTCCTCCCCGCGCGGCGTGCCGCCGTTCATCAATACGGCCCAGCGGCGCGCCGCCGGTCCTTGACGCCCGTGCCGGGTGATCTCCCGGCACGGGCGTTGACATGCCCTGCCCGGCCCCTCCCGCATGATTGACGGATCGTTATCCAGCGGCTACCTCTGGTACGTCCGGCCCCGCACGCCCGCTCTGGCACTGCACGCCCCGAGGAGGCCACCCATGCGAGGATCCGCTCCCCCACCGTGGACGACCCCTCCCAGACCGCCGCGCCGCCGTCGCCGCGGTGTCCGGGCGGCCGTCGCGGTCGCGTCGGCCGCCCTGCTGCTGCCGGTGGTCTCGGCGGGGCCGTCGGCCGGTGCCGGGCCGGCGTCCGCCGGTTCGCTCCAGCGGGCGTTCGCCGACGCCTCGGCGAAGTACCACGTCCCGCAGAGCGTCCTGATGGGGGTCTCCTATCTGCAGTCGCGCTGGGACACCCACGGTGGCGCGCCCAGCGTCACCGGCGGCTACGGGCCCATGCACCTCACCGACGCCGCCACCGCCCTCGCCTCGGCCCCGCACCACAGCGAGCGCCGTGAGGACCCCCGCGGCGACACCGCCCGGCCGCTCGCCGCCGCCCGCTCCGCCCGGCCGGCCGTTCCGCCGTCCGGTGAGCTCCCGGCGCGGCTGCGCACCCTGGCCCGGGCGGCGCGGCTCTCCGGCCTGCCCGCCGGGGCGCTGCGCCGTGACCCGGCGGCCAATCTGCAGGGCGGCGCGGCGCTGCTCGCGGACGGGCAGAAGCGCCTGGGGCTGCCCCTGAGCGAGAACCCCGCCGACTGGTACGGGGCGGTGGCCGGCTATCCGGGCGCCACGGACTCCGGCTCGGCCGCCACCTTCGCCGACGACGTCTACGACGTCATCCGTTCCGGTGAGAAGCGCACCACCGACACGGGCGAGCGGGTCACCCTCACGGGCGTCCCGCACCTGGCGGCCCGTACCGGCCAGCTCCGGCGGCTGGGCCTGAAGGAGCCGGCGGACGGGGGCGTCGAGTGCCCCGCCACCGTGGCCTGCGAGTCGATCCCGGCGCCGTACCAGCAGCTGGAGGGGGCCGACTACGGCAATCACGACCTCGGAAACCGCCCCACGTCGCAGAAGGCCGACTTCATTGTCATCCACGACACCGAGGGCTCGTGGGAGACGACGATCAAGCTGGTCAAGGACCCGGCTTACGTCTCGTGGAACTACACGGTGCGCTCGGTGGACGGGCACATCGCCCAGCACGTGCCGACGAAGGACGTGGCCTGGCACGCGGGCAATTGGTACGTGAACGCCAAGTCGGTCGGCATCGAACACGAGGGGTTCCTCGCCCAGCCGGACGCCTGGTACACGGAGGAGATGTACCGCACCTCCGCGCGGCTGGTGCGGCACCTGGCGCAGAAGCTGTCCATTCCGCTGGACCGGCAGCACATCCTGGGCCACGACAACGTCCCGGGCACGACCCCGGCGGCCATCCGGGGCATGCACACCGACCCGGGGCCGTACTGGGACTGGGCGCACTACTTCGAGCTGATGGGCAAGCCCCTGCACCCGACGGGCGGGGCCTTCGGCGGTCTGGTCACCATCCGGCCCGACTACGACGCCCACAAGCCCGCGTACACCGGCTGCGTGGAGCCGGGCAAGCCCTGTGCCGCGCACGGGTCGGGCGCGGTGCGGCTGCACACGGCGCCCAGCGCGAAGGCGCCGCTGGTGAAGGACGTCGGCCTGCGCCCGGACGGCTCCGCCTCGACGGTCGACGTCAACGACATCGGCGCCCGTGCCTCCACCGGGCAGCAGTTCGCGATCGCCGACCGGCACCACTCGTGGACGGCGATCTGGTATCTGGGGCAGAAGGCGTGGTTCCAGAATCCGTGGTGGCGGGCCACCGCCGTCAACGCCTACGGGAAGGTCGTCACCCCGAAGGAGGGGGTGGGCGAGGTCGCCGTGTACGGGCGGGCCTACCCGGAGAAGGAGGCGTACCCGGCGGACGTGCCGGTGCAGGCGGTGACGCCGCTGCCGTACAAGATGCTCGCCGGGCAGACGTACGCCCTGGGCCAGAAGGTGACGAGCGAATACCTCTGGGCGCAGACCTTCGACCCGGCCGGCCACAAGGTGGTCCGGGGCAAGGACGTCTACTACGAGATCCAGTTCGGCCACCGGGTGGCGTTCGTCAAGGCGTCCGACGTGACGGTGCGGTCCTCCAACCGCTAGCGGGGCGCGCGAAGGAGCCCGGTACGGGTGTACCGGGCTCCGGTGTGTCGGCGGGGGTGATCAGACCTGCTGGAACATCTCCGCGGGCAGCGGCTTGAGGAGCTGGTACAGCTCGTCGGTGATGGGCCGGTCCCAGGCGGCGATGGTGACGAGGACGCCGTCGCTGCGGTCGAACTGGGTGCAGGAGATCCGCCCCTCGGAGCACTTCACGCGCCGCACGATGAGGAGGTTGTCCTCGTGCATCACGGGGATGTCCTCGGTGTCCACCACGTGCACGGGCTCTTCGTTGCCCAGGGCGGCGAGGAGCTGTGCCACCTCGAAGGGCACCTGGCCCTCGCCCGGCTCGCGGGCGGGCGAGCCCTCGGGGAGGTTGCCGATGATCATCGCCGGGCCGCGCCCGCCGAACAGGTCGTAGCGGAGGAAGACGCCCTGGCAGGTGCCGTCGGGTGCGGGCAGCAGCCCGGCCCCGAGGTCGCCCGGCCAGTCCCCCGGGTCCATCGCGAGGACGTCGAAGTCCGGCCCGGTGGGCGTGGCAGCGCTGCGGCGGCGGAGGAACGACATGCACACATCGTACGTGCCCACGGCCGGGGCGTGACCCCGGGGAGACTCCGGTGCGGCGGCACCGGGGGCGTTCCCGGAGGGTGCCCGAGGGATGCCCGGGGGCCGGCGCGGCGCCCGGAGGGGGGCGCCCTCGGGAGCCCGGCCCGGTCCGGCCGGAGGACGGCGCGGACGTGCGGCCCTCCGGGAGCGCGGCCCGGCCGCCCAAGAGCGGGAAGCCCGCCCGGACGCGGCTTGTGGGGGCGCTGTCCGGGCGGGCTGACGGCCGAGCGATCCGCCGCGCGCAGCACCGTAGCAGGCGGAAGCGGGCCGGCCCCGGGAGTCGTCACCCACATGCACCCGGCGTCTCGGGGGCGCGCCGCGCACGGCCGGAGGGGCCGCCGGCCGGTGGTGTTGCTGCAACTGGTGGGGCGATGAAGCAAACGAGTGAATGCCCGAAACTTCTGCAAATGGGGTCGAGTTACTCAGATCGCTTCCCTGAGGCGCAATTCGATCGAAAGGCACAGACGTGCTCAAGAAGGTACTCGCCACGGCCGCCCTGACGGCTTCCGCGGTCGGCACCATGGCCGGCCCCGCGATGGCGATCGGCAACGACCATGATGTCGCCAACGGCAACGCTTCCAAGGTCGGTTACGGCAACACCAAGACCGGCGGCGACCAGAGCCCGCAGATGAGCCTGATCCAGGGCACGCTCAACAAGCCGTGCATCGCCATCGGCAAGGTCGGTCTGCAGTCCCTCGTCGCGCTGATCAACATCGGGATCCAGGACATCCCGATCCTCACCTCGCAGCAGCAGCAGCAGTGCACCGACAACTCGACGATCGACGACGGCGACGACCCGCTGTCGCACATCCTCGACGAGATCCCGCTCCTCTCGGGCAACGGCTCGGGCAACCGCGGCCTCGGTGGTCACGGCGGCCACGACGGTCACCACGGCAAGGGCCACGGCGGACACGGTCACGGCGGCTACGACGGCCGCGGCGGCCACGACGGCAAGGGCCACGGTCACTGACCGTAGCGACTGCCGGACAGAACTTCCCCCTTCCTCGGGTGCACGGGCCCCGAGGAAGGGGGATTTCTCATGCGGGGCCCGGTGCGCGACCGCAGGAGACAGGCGTCCGAGGTATTCGCACAGCCGGTCGTATACGATGGCCGATGTGACCATGCTCGTGAAACGCCGCCACGTGGACCTCCTCCGCGTCACCAGCATGTCCTGTCGCCACTACGGCTGACCCCATCCGCCCGGCCCCCGTCGTCGGCCGAGGCGCTCTTTTCTTCTTGCTCTCCAGCTTTTCTGCCGTTCCCCGGTCCTCGACCGCGCTGCCCGCATACCCTGCGCACGGCAGCGCGAGCCGTCCGGCGTACCGCCGTACCCGACCGGGCCCTCACGCTGTGGATACCTCATGAGTGACAAGCTTCCCGTTCTCGACCTCTCCGCCGCCGCCGGTGGTGCCGATGCCCGCGCCCGTTTCCACGAGGCCCTGCACTCCGCCGCCCGGGACGTCGGCTTCTTCCATCTCACCGGCCACGGCATCGACCCGCGCGAGACCGCCGAACTGATGCGCACGCTCCGTGCGTTCTTCGCTCTGCCCGAGGCGGAACGGCTGTCCATCAGCAACCTCAACTCCCCGCACTTCCGCGGCTACACCCGCATAGGCGACGAGCGGACCGGCGGCAGCCGGGACTGGCGGGACCAGATCGACATCGGTGCCGAGCGCGCGCCCCGCGTACCCGGCGCGGACGAGCCCGCCTACTGGTGGCTGGAGGGCCCCAATCAGTGGCCCGCCGCCCTCCCGGAGCTGCGGACCGCGGCCCTGGGCTGGGTGGAGAAGGTCAGCGGAGTGGCCCAGCGGCTGCTGCACGAGCTGCTGGCCTCGATCGGTGCCCCGGCCTCGTTCTACGACGACGCCTTCGCCGACCGTCCGCATCTGCACCTGAAGCTCGTCCGCTACCCCGGCAGCGCCCCCGACGGCGCCGCCCAGGGGGTGGGCGCGCACAAGGACTACGGCTTCCTCACGCTGCTCCTGCAGGACGAGGTCGGCGGTCTTCAGGTCGAGGGGCCCGACGGATCGTTCCTGGACGTCCCCCCGGTTCCCGGGGCGTTCGTGGTCAACCTGGGCGAGCTGCTGGAGGTCGCGACCAACGGGTACCTCAAGGCGACCAACCACCGGGTGGTCAGCCCGCCCGGCAACCGCGAGCGGTACTCCGTGCCCTTCTTCTACAACCCCCGGCTGGACGCCCGGATCGAGCCGGTGCCCTTCCCGCACGCCCACCGGGCGCCCGGGGTCACCCAGGACGCCGCCAATCCGCTGTTCGCCGAGTACGGCCGCAACGAGATCAAGGGCTGGCTCCGCGCCCACCCCGGGGTCGCCCGCCGCCACCATTCCGCTCTGCGGGTCGACGGGGTACCGGTCGGCTGACGCCGCCGCACCGTTGCCGCCTGCGGCGGCGAGCACCCTGCGGGCGCGTCCTCAAATGCCGGACGGGCTGGTTATGGCTGAGCTCAGCCATAACCAGCC
>NZ_JBEYZW010000058.1:0-46241 GCF_040646215.1 Streptomyces sp. NPDC046215
GGGGGGGGCCGCCCCCCCCCGCCGGGGGGGGGGGGGGTTTTTTGTTTGGGGGGGGGGGGGGGGGCGGGGGGGGGGGGGGGGCCCCCGCGGGGGGGGGGGGGGGGGGGCCCCCCCCCCCCCCCCCGCCGGCTCCCGCATCCGGGGAGGGAATCACCCCATGCCCGCACGACCCGGTCGGCCGGTGAAGCCGGCCGACCCCCGCGAAGGCGCTCGCGCCCAGCTCGCCTACGACATGTCCCGCGTCCGTGAACTCGCCGAGCTGACCCTGGAGGAGATCGAGAAGATCACCGGCGTGTCCACCTCGTCCCTGTCCGCCGCCACCGCCGGCCGGCAGTGCCCCTCCTGGCGGACCACCGCCGCGTTCCTCCTCGCCTGCGGCGAGGACCCCGAGGTGTGGCGGCCCCGCTGGGAGATGGTGGCCGACCCCCGCCAGCGCCGGGCCGCCGGCCTGCCCCGCGACCCGGGGCAGCGGGCCGTCTACGAACGGCTGCGCCCCGAACACGTCACCGACGTCGCCGAGTTCGGCCTCGGCCTCAGCCAGCTCAAACTCTGGCTCGGCGACCCGCCCCTCAAGCGCATCCACTCCCTGTCCCACCGGGAAGGCCATGGAATCGGCAAATCCACCATCTCCGGCGTCTATCAAGGACGGAAGCTCCCCACCGAGGACGCCCTGACCGGGTTCCTCGTCGGCCTCGGCCTCGGCCCCTACGAGCCCGAGCACCACCAGTGGCTCGACGCCAGACGCCGCCTCGCCGCCCAGGCGCTGGAGCACAGCCGCCGCCGGATGCGGCCCCGCGTCCCCGACCCGCTCCGCCGTCCCCGCCTGCGGCAGAGACAGCACCGCACGCAGTCATTCCGGGCCTCCGAACAGCAGAGCTGAACACCCACCGAGAGCGCGCGGCCGGACAGACCCCGAAAAGGGGGCTGTCCGGCCGCACCATGTGGCCGCCCGGTCAGGCCCGGTTCACCTCACGAGCCGCCCTGGGCACGGGCGTTGCCCGGCCGGGCCGGCCGCCGCAGCCGGCGAGCCGGCGGGAGCCTGCTACCGGAAGGGCACATTGACGCAGGCCAGCCGTTCACCGGCCATCCCCGCGTGCCCGGGACCGGTCTCGGTGAGATGCTCGTGCACCACCACCGAATACGCCCCGCCCGCACGGAAGTGCCAGGCCACCCGGGTACCCGAAGCGCCCTGGCCGCGCCCGTCGGTGGTGAAGTCCAGCCACGCCTCGTTCCGGGGATTGGCGTAAGCGGGGTCCACGGACGGCTGCACGGGGTCCACCCGGTGCTGGTAGTGCGGGCCCGAAGCCTCCGGATCCGCACCGCACGGCTTCTGGTGGACGTGCGCGCCGAAGCCGCGGCCCGCCTCGACCCCGCTCACCCGCAGCTCGATACGGGTCCCGCGGGCATCGGTACGCTCGACGACCTTCACCCGGCTGCCCTCGGGCACCGCGCCGAGGTCGTACGTCACCGCGCCGCCCGCCCCGGCTCTCGCGGGGGCGAACTGCTCCTCCACGCTCACACCGTGGGAAGGCGGACCCGCCCACGGGACCACCGCCACGGACGCCGCGGCCAGCACTGCTGTCATGAACGGCATGAGGCTCTCCCCTCATCGGAAATCCCCCGGGGCCCGCCCTCCCCCGCATCTCGGACGCTCCCGCCTCAGCCCCCACCCCAGCATCCTCCGCGACGGGCCGACCAGCCAGCCGGTACGGCCGGAGGCCGGCACGCCCGGCGCCCTCCGGCCCGGCGGACCCGCTCCACGCCGGGCGTTCCGGCGTCGTCACCGACCAGGACGCCCCCGGCGATCCCGGCCCGAACGGTCCGCCACCCCCGTCCCGACCTCGCGTTGTCCCGACCTCGCGTTGTCCCGACCTCGCGTTGTCCCGACCTTGCGGCCTCCCGACCTTGCGGCCGGCCCGGGCGGGCACCACCGACACCCTCCGCCGCTCCCCCGACGCGGGGAACGCCCCGCACCGGCCGACGCACCCCGGCCACGCGCTACCGCCCGCACACCGGCGGGCAGGGGCCCCGGGGGAACCACCCTTTTCCGGCCGGGCGCCCCGGCGCACCGGATTTCGGCGCTGTTCGGGGCAACGTCACCCGAACGCGGGAATGCACGCAAAGTAATGGCAATATTACCCTGGGTGCATGCCTGTGTGGGGTCGTGCTCTGACGCGAACGGTGGCACGCGGTGCGACCGCCGTGCTGATCTCCGTGCTGCTCATGATCACGGGTGGCGCCCCGACGGCCACGGCCCACGCGGGCGAGCCGGAGACGAACTCCCTCTCCACTTCCCTCCCCACCGAATCCGCCCCGCTGGACGAGTTCGCCGGCAGCCCCGCCGTCCCCGTGGCGGCCAGGACGGGGCACGGCCGCCGGCCCGGGCGGACGGGCCCGCCCCGCTCTCCGGCACCCGCCTGCGGCCCGCCCCGGGCCCCCTTCTCCCTCCGTCCCCTGCGCCTGGTCAACGGCATGGAGCAGGCCGCCGCCCAGGGGCGGCACACCATCCTGCGCTGCTGAGAGCGGCCGTCGCCCGCCCGTTCCGGGGCCGGCGCGACCACTCGACACCCCCCACACCAGCAGGTACGAGAGCAGGAGATTCGTCATGCCCCTCGACCCCGCGCGTGCCCTCAGCGCCTACCTGCGCGCCCAGGCGTACCAAGCCCGCACGCCCGCCACCCGCGCTCCCAAGGCCACCGCCGCCGCGCCGGACCTCCGCCCGCAGGGCGGCTCCGCGGTGGCGAAGGAGGCCCCTGTCGCCGCGCCGCCGGAAACGGCCCGTCCCGCGCGCCCGCCCGGCCGCTTCAGCCGCCTTCTGCTCCTCCTCCGTCAAACTCCGGCCGCTACCGGCCCCCGCCGCTCCTGACCCACCACCACCCGCACCCGTGGGACGGGTGGGGCGAGAAGGTGGGGTGAGAGAAGAAAGGGCGCGTGGGATTGAATGCCCGGATGACAGCCATCCGGACCCTCAACGTCTTCACCGGCCCCGGCGGCCGGGGAGGCAACTCCCTCGCCGTCGTCACTCAGGGCGCAGCCGTACCCCATGACCGACAGCGCCAGGAGCTCACCGCGGAACTCGGCCACAGCGAAACCGTGTTCGTCGACGACGCCCGCCGCGGCACCGTCGACATCTGGACCCCCGCCGGCCGGCTTCCCTTCGCCGGGCACCCGCTGGTCGGCGTCGGGTGGCTGCTCGGCACCCCGGTGCTCCGCCCGCCCGCCGGTGAGGTCCCCGTCCGCCGGGACGGGAACCTCACCTGGATCCGCGCCCACCCCACGTGGGCGACCGGACGGCACACCCGGCAGTACGCGTCACCCGCCGACGTCGAGGCACTGCCCGCACCGCCGCCCGGCCGGGGCTGGCTCTACGCCTGGGCCTGGCAGGACGAGACCCGCGGCGCCGTACGGGCCCGTGGCTTCCCCCGCCGCGGTGACCACATCGCCGAGGACGAGGCCACCGGTGCGGCCGCGCTGACCCTCACCGGGCAACTCGGCCGCCCGCTCCGCATCCACCAGGGCACCGCCTCCCTCATCCGCACCCGCCCGCACGCCGACGGCACCATCGAGATCGGCGGACGCGTCACCCCCGGGGCGGCCGGGGCGGCCGGGGCGGGCACCGCCGCACAATCCCGCGGCGCCCACCGGGTTCCCGGAACCGCGGGCGGGTGACCGGGCCGGGGGCGGCCGGTGGCATGCTGGGGAGGGTGAACGGTTCCCCTGTCCCTCTCACCCTCGCCCCTGAGCTGCGGCTCTTCGCCCCCGCCGGCCGCCGCGGCGAGCACACCACCTTGGCCACCGACGGCACCTCCGCCCTCGGCCACCTCGTCGAGTCCTTCGGTGTCCCCCGCACCGAGATCGGTGAACTCCTCGTCGACGGGCGCCCCGTACCCGCCGCGTACGTTCCCCGCCCGGGCGACACCGTCGAGGTCAGGGCCGTGGCCCGGCCCCAGCGCGTCCCCGGGGCCCCGCTGCGGTTCCTTCTCGACATCCACCTGGGCACCCTCGCGCGGCGGCTGCGGCTCCTCGGCGTGGACGCCGCCTACCACACGCCCGACCCCGGCGACCGGGCCCTGGCGGCACAGTCCGCGCAGCAGCAGCGGGTCCTGCTCTCCCGCGACCGCGGCCTGCTGCGCCGCCGCGAGGTCTGGGCCGGGGCCTTCGTCTACAGCGACCGGCCCGAGGAACAACTGCGCGACGTCCTGGGCCGCTTCGCGCCCCGCCTCGCCCCCTGGACCCGGTGCACCCACTGCAACGGGCCGCTCACCCGCACCCCCAAGGACACCGTCGACCACCGGCTGCGGCCCGGCACCCGCAGCACCTACCAGGCGTTCGCCCAGTGCACCGTGTGCGAACAGGTCTATTGGCAGGGGGCACATCACGCGCAGCTCGAAGCCATCGTGAACCGGGCACTCGACGAATTCGGGGCGTCCGCCCCGGCCGCGCGGCACGAGACGGCAGCCGCGGAGGCGGCCGGTCCGCACCTCACGACCCGCACGGACGGGAACGGCCGGCACGGGAACGCGTAGCAGAAACGCCCTAGCGCAGGACGCCTTCCAGGAAGTCACTGCTCAGCCGCGCCACCACCGTCACGTCCAACTGGTACAGCACATACCGGCCCCGGCGGCGTGTGGTGATCAACCCCGCCTGCTTCAGCACCGCCAGGTGCCGTGACACCTCCGGTGCGCTGAGGCTGAGGATGTTCGCCAGCTCACCCGTCGTGTGCGGTGCGCGCGCCGTGCTCCGGCACAGCTGCATCCGGACCGGGTGGGCCAGCGCCTCCAGCCGCAGTTGGAGCACGTCGACCGAGGTGGGCGCCGGCAATTCGGGGGAGCCGAGCGGGTAGTGGACGACCGGGCGCCAGCCGGGCCGGCCCAGGACCATCAGGTGCGGCCAGGAGAAGTGCGAGGGGACGAACGTCAGGCCCGCCCCCACGGCGGGGTCCACCGCCGTGGCCCGGCAGTACGCCAGCTTGTCCACCCGGATCCGCCGCCCGCCGTCCTCCAGCACCAGCGCGGGTGAGACCGCGGTCAGCGCCTCGCCCAGACCCTTGCGGCGCAGCAGCTCCGCCTTGTGCCGGACGTCGGCGGACAGCGTGCCGTGCACGCGCTGCCAGACGTCCGCGAAGAACGCCTCTTCGCAGTCCTCGGCCAGGCGCCGCACCCAGGCCCGCACCGAAGCGGGGTCCGTCAGCAGCCGCCCGGCGAACTGCCACTGCTGCGGGCCGCGGGCGGCCGCCAGTTCCAGTGCCCTGGCCCGCGCGTCCGCGTCGTCCAGCGGCGACGGCCCGCCCTTGTTGTACGAGGCGAGGAAGGCGAACTCCAGCGCCGCCGAGACGAACTGCTCGTCGTCCAGCCGGTCCAGCAGGTCGAGTTCCTCGGCGAGCGTCGCCCCGGCCCTGCCGTCACCGCCCCGCACCCCCGCGAAGGGGATGAACAGGTCGGAGAAGGTGTTGCGCCACAGGAAGTCGGCTTCGCGGAGCCGGTCGGCGAGGTCCCGGGGCAGCGCGGTGGACGTCGCCGTGACCCAGCCGCGCAGTCCCGGGTGGTGGCCCGGTTCGGACAGGGCATGCAGGGCCACGTTCAACTCGGCCAGTGGGGACGTCTGGAAGACGATGCTCTCCGCCGGCAGCCCCGCGATGTCGATGATCACGCTCATGGCCCTATCGTCCCTGACCCCACGGCTCTCCTCCGCACCGCTGCCCGCCGGCACCGGCCGCTGCCGTGGCCGGGGTCCGCTTCCGCGGCCTGTAGGCGTGCGGACCGCCCCGGGCGGGGCCGGAGTGGCACTGCGGGCGCGAGATACTGGGGGTGTGAGCTCCGCAGCCCCCACTCCCCCGCCGCTCGGGACGTCCGGTCCGCATCCGGTCCCCGATGCCCTGGCCTATCTGGCGGGCCGCTGGTCGGTCCGGCGCACCCTCGTCGATCTCGGTACGGGCTCCCGGGGCACCTTTGACGGCACGGCCGCGTTCCGGCCGCTCGACGGCTCCGCGGGCCTGCTGCACGTCGAGGAAGGGCAGCTGAGCTGGAACGGTACCGTCAACCGCGCGAGCCGGACGCTCCAGGTCCTCCCCGCGCCGGACGGCACCGCCGAAGTGACGTTCGCCGACGGCCGCCCCTTCCATGACCTGGACCTGCGCACCGGCCGCTGGACCACGCGCCACCACTGCGGGGCCGACCTCTACCTCGCCACCTTCACCGTCGTCTCACCGGACGCATGGCAGGTCCAGTGGCGCACCACCGGGCCGGCCAAGGACCATCTGCTGCGCACGACCCACCAGCGGTGCGCAGCGGCCGGGCCCCACGGCGAGTCCACCCCGTGAGGTGACGGGGCGGCTCTCCACGCCGCGCTCGGCGTGACGTACGCCGTCCGGTTCCCGCACACGGGACCCGGGTGACAGTCCGGCTCAGGAGCCGGGCCGAGGTCGTCGAAACGGCCCGCAAAACCGGCTCGGCCACCGGGAGTTGCTCCCGCCCTACCGTCGGAACGGGCCCCTGGGCAAGCCAGGGACCTGCGGGTTTCCCCCTTCGCCCGCGCCGCGAAAACCGCGACGGCAGTCGGGTCGGCGGGCTCTCGCAGCTCTACATTAGAAACCGGATTGTCGGTTTGTCAAACCTTGACTGCCTCCTGGCCCGCACCCCCGAGGGCACCCCCGCCGCGCCTCGCCCCGAGGGCCGGAGGAGCAGCAAAACACCTACGCAACAGGCGAGTTCACGGCCCCGCGGGAACCGGAATAGGACGGTCCGCACGGCCCGGCGGCCGGGCTGAGGAGATCCGTCCAGGGGCTCCCGGGTCCCTCTTTGCGGCCCCCGGGGGTGGAAATAAAACCAGTTAGTTGGTTTCATGGCGCCGATGCCCCTGCCCCACCCCTCTCACGACCCCGGGAGCCCTCGATGACCAAGCAAGAACGGGCCATGAACACCCGCCACGCCCTCATCCGCTCGGCGGCGCAAGCCTTCGACCAGCACGGCTACACGCGTGCCAAGCTCTCCGCGATCAGCGCCGGCGCCGGGGTCAGCTCAGGGGCGCTCCACTTCCACTTCGACACCAAGGCCGCCATGGCCGCCGCCGTCGAAACCGAGGCGACCCGCACCCTCCACGCCATCACCCGCAACATCCAGCGCAAGAGCGTCTCCCCCCTGCAGACGCTCATCGACACCACACACGCCATCGCCGAGCAGCTCCGCTGGGACGTGGTCACCCGCGCGGGCTTCCGCCTCAACTGCCGCCCTTCGCACACCGACCCCGACTCCGGCCCCCGCCCCGACCTGCGCGCCCAGTGGCACACCTACGTCACCTACACGCTCACCCAGGCCGCCCAGCAGCACACGACCCATCCCTCGCTCACCCCGCGCCAGCTCACGACCACCATCGTCGGCGCCACGGCCGGCTTCGAGGCCCTCGCCCGCCAGAACCACCAGTGGCTCTCCCACACCACGGTCACCACCCTCTGGCAGACGCTCCTCCCCACCCTCGCCACGCCCTCCCACCTCCCGCAGCTTCTCCCCGGCGGGACCCACACCCCGACCCACCCGTCCGCCCCCGTGGCAGCGACGACGGCAGCACCCGAAGCAGCAGCCCCGGTCGTCTCCCTGGCCGCAGTGCCGGTGCCCGTGCCCGTGCCCAGCTGACACCCGCCGGACACCCTGGCAACGGCCCGGCAGCGCCCGTCCGGCCGGACGGGGCCGCCCAGGCCGACCCCGTCCGCACACGGCGCCCTGCGCCCGCGCCCCGCGCCCTTTCCGCATCGCGCCGCCTCCCCCGGCCGCACAGCGCCCCGCACCCCCGAGGGCAGGGCACCGCCGGTTCACGACCGGCACGGTGCGCCCGGCGCACAGGCCGACGCGGACTCCCCCGCCGCCCGGCCCGGCCCCGGCCGGACACGCGGCCCCGCGAGGCCGGAGCCCGACGCGCCGCTCCCGCCCCCGAGAGCCGCGCGCCCGCCCCGGACACCGACGGAACGGGTGCCCCCTACACCCCAATTCGGGCATCTCCTAGCCGAGTGGTACATCTCCGCACATCGGGAGACGCCTCCTCTTGACAAACAGGCTAGCCGGTTTGTTACCGTCCGAGCGTCGGAGAGCACGCGGCACCCCGGAAGGGGCGGCTTGCCTCCGACAGGCGAGCATTGCCGTGGCCACCGGCCACGGCGCCGCCGGCACCGGAACACTCTCGAGGAGAAGCGTGGACACCTCTGCCCGCCCCACCGGACCGTCAGCGGCCCGGAACCCGGGGGCCGTTGGAGCAGGAGGCCCTTCCGCGCCCGCCCGGAGGGCCGTGGACGGCATCGCCGTGCGGGCCGGCCCCGCACCGCCTCGGCACGCTCGGCCGGACGGGCCGTGACACGGACCGACGGCGGCACATCCCACGGCGGGCAGCCGTCGAGGGGCGGTGGAGGGGATCGCCCCCTGACGGAAGAGCCCGCCTCGCCTGCCCGTCCGGCGCCTGCCGGACGGGCAGGCAGCCTCACCTCCCACAAGACCTCAGCACGGCGGCCGACGACGCCCTATGACCAGGCGTCAGGAGCCCGCGGCGGGCCCGGGGAGGCGGCCGGGCCGCGCACAGCGGCCGTGAAAAAACGTCAAGCCCCGGCCCGGCACGGAAAGGCCGGGGCGGGGCTGCGCGGGGGAACTGCGCGGGGGCAGGGACCAAAGGGGGATCCGGCTTCAGGGAGCCCTGCAAGAACGGCGTCCGCGGAGGGCGGCGCGAACGGATACGGGGGCGAGAGGTGCGGGAATCAGGCGCGGGAGGACAGGACGCCGTCGGGCTCCGCCGCGCGCTCCTGCCCGTAGTGCTCGTGATGCGCCTGCCAGACCCGGCCGCCGCGGTCCGGGGCGGTGTCCAGCCGCCGCAGCGCGCCGGGCACGGCGACGCTGGGGAGGAAGTAGTCGTAGAGGACGGCAATCCTGGCTTCCAGGGTCTGGTCGTTCTCCAGGGAGGTGGCGACGATCTCCACTCCCGTCCACGAGCTCACGAACAGGGTCGCGGCCTGGTGCGGGTCGACGTGGGGCAGCAGCTCGCCCTGCTCCTTCGCGGCCACCAGCAGCCCGGCGATGTAATCGATCCAGCCCGTCCAGGACGTGCCGAACAGGTCGCGCGCCTTGCGGTCCGCGGACAGCCGGATCGAAGCGCTGAGCAGGGGCTCCGCCGGAAGCCGGTGCGCGAGGACCATCCCGACGTCCACCCACTCCTGCAGCTTCGACTCCTGCGGCAGCACGCCTTCGGTCGTCAGCGCTTCGCCCAGCACCCCTCGCGCCAGCTCTTCCTTCGACGCGAAGTGGAAATACAGAGCCCCCTTGGTCACACCCGCGCGCGAGAGGATCTCGGCAATCGTCGCGGACTCGTAACCGAACTCATCGAAAACGGCACCCGCCGCCTCCAGAATCACGCGGCGTGTCTGGATCGCCCGCGCCTGTTTCGCCATGAGGGCACCTCCTGTAGCTCAATCGCTGGCACTTCACTCCCCGGCCGGCACGACAGAAAGACGGCAGGGGCACGGCCCTCTCTCACCCAACAACAAATTGAAAACCAAACCGGATAGTACGTATCTTATCATCGGCTGACCTCCGGCCGGTGAAGCAGAACACTCTGCCTCAAAGGGAAAAGACCATGACCCAGACCCTGCTGCAGCCCACCACCGTCGCCCCCGCCCTGGTCCACCTCGGCGGCCACCCCGAGAACGTGGTGTGCACCGGCTGGGACCGGCACGACGACGACCGCTTCACGGTCACGGCCCTCTGGCCCGCCGGCACCGCTCGCCATATCCCCGGACACGGTACCCATTGCGAGACCCTCGTCGCGGCCCAGACCATACGCCAGGCAGCGCTCCTCCTCGCGCACGCCGAGTTCGCCGCCCCGCTCGCCCACGCCGTTCTCCTGCGGACCTTCAACTTCACCCTCGACCCCGCGTGCCCCCTTCCCGAGGACGAGCCGGCCGCCCTCGACATCCACGTCACCGCCACCCCGACGGCCACCCGCGGCACCCGTGTCACCGGCGTCCACCTCGCCATGACGCTCCACCACGGCCCCCACGTGGTCGGCACCGCCGACACCGCTTTCGAGTGGATCCCGCCGACGGTCTACCGGCGGCTCCGCGGCACCCATGCCGAGGCCGTCAGCGAGCAGCCGCCCCTCCCCGCCCCCCTGCCGCCCGCCGGCGTGGGCCGCCGCACGGCCGCCGAGGTTCTCCTCTCCCCCACGTCCGACCCCCGGCAGTGGCTCCTGCGCCACCCCTTCGCCAACACCGTCCTCTACGACCACCCCGTCGACCACGTCCCCGGTCTCGTCCTCATCGAAGCCGCCCATCAGGCCGTCCGTCACCTCACCCAGGGGCACCACAGCGACGGCCCGGCCGGCCTCGCCGGCAGATCAGCGCACAACCTCCCCCTTGCCCCCGCTTTCCACCCCACCACTACGCACACCACTTTCCACACGTACGTGGAATTCGACCAGCCTTGCACCCTTACCCACCACTCCACTCATAACCCCCTCACCCACTCCACCATTCACCATGTTTACGGCCATCAGGACGGTCGTCCCGTTTTCCACACGATTCTCAGCGACGAGCACTGAGAGGCGTTGAAGAACCGGCCGTGGGGCGTTTTCGCCGAGCGGGCGGAATCAGGCCCGAGGGGGGCCGGCCCGGGGAGCGGGCGGCGAGGGAACCGGTCGGAGACAGCGCGGGGGACGGTCTGCGGCCGGGGGCACGAACACAGCGGGGCCGGGGAACGCGGCCTCGCGCGGGCAGGGCACGCCGGACCGCCCGGCGCCCGCGTGAGGCGCCGCGTCGATGCCGGCTGGTGTCCCGCCGTGCCGCCGAGCGGCGCGCCGGCGGCGCGAGGGGGCGCGCCGGTCAGCGGGTGATTCTCCCGACGCCCCCGTACTCCTCCCATTCGAAGGTCTCCTGCACGGGCCCCGCGCCGGCTCCGGGCCGCCAGCGGGAGACCTCCACCAGCCCCGGGGGTTCGACCTCCAGGGAGGCGAAGTAGGCCCGCACGTCCCGCTTCTCGCGCACGCGCCCCCAGCGGCCCCGGGTCTGGACGTCCATGAACTCGGTGACGAACTCGCGCAGCCCCGGGTTGTCGCTGACAAGCTGGCAGATCACCAGGAAGCTGCCGTCGGGGAGCCGGGAGGCGACCTCCTCGACCAGTGCGCCGGGCCCGTCCTCGTCGGGGATGCAGTGCAGGACCGAGACGAACAGCGCGGCGACGGGCCGGTTCAGGTCGATGAGCCCCCGTACCTGCCTGCTGTCGAAGATCCGGGCGGTGTCGCGCATGTCGGCCTGCAGGACGGCGGAGTTCCTGTCGCGTTCCAGGAGCGCGCCCCCGATGTTCCAGACGATCGGATCGTTGTCCACGTACACGACGCGGCACCCGGGGTCGACCCGCTGGGCGACCTCGTGGACGTTGTCCTGGGTGGGCAGGCCGGAGCCGTGGTCGATGAACTGGCGGATCCCGTGGTCACGGGCCAGGGCGCGCACGGCCCGGCGCAGAAACTGACGGTTATTCAGGGCCAGCGCCTTCATGCTCGGCACCTGCCGCAGCAGATCCGCACAGGCCCGGCGGTCCGCGGGGTAGTGGTTCCGCCCGTCCAGCAGGTAGTCGTACATGCGGGCCACGCTGGGTGTGCTGATGTCCACCTCGTACGGCAGGCCACTGTCGTGGAGCATCGTTCTCCCCGGAGGTCACGCGCGCCACGGAGGGGCGCACTCCCCAAGCCGTTCATGCTAGAGGCGCCCGGGCGGGGCAACGAGCCCCCGAAGGGCTGACAAACGGATTGACTGGTTGTCGTATCACCACTTCGCACGGCAGAACGGCGGTGGTGGCGGGCCGCCGGGCGCCGGGGCGCACACGGGTGCGTCCAGCGGTGGTGTTTGCGCGCGCCGGGCGCGGCAACGCGACAAGGGACACCCGCCACCGCGGAAGGGGCCCACGTGGTCGCCGTCGCTCTTCTTCTTCCCCCCTTGCTGTTGTGCGCGGTGCTCGCGCTCAGCCGCTACGAGGACCGCATGCTGGGCGGCCCGGCGCCCCCGCGGGCGCGGCGTCTCCTGCGGGCCGTCCCCCCGCTCCCCGACCGGGAGCCCGGCGACGACCCCGCCGAGGACGGCGCCGCGCACCCTCGCCGCAAGCACGCCGCCTGAGCCCGGCGGGCACCGCCGGGCCCGGCGGTGCCGTCAGCCGGTGGTCCGCGCCACGGCTTCCCTGACGACCGTCCGCAGGTCACCGGAGCGGTCGAGAATCGCGCGCTGGACGGCCGCCCCGCCGCCGCGGCTGAGCAGCCGGTTCAGCAGTTCCTCGGCCATCTCCAGGTCCCCGGCGTCCGAGAGCGCTGCCGCGACGTGCTCCAGGAGCGCCCACGCCACCGTTTCGGCGGAGGCCGGAGCCCAGGTCAGGGGGCGGACGAGCGGGCCCGCCGGTCCGGAGCGCCCCGCGCGCCAGGCGGCCAGCCGCAGCACCGCGACGGGGACCGGCGCGGGCGGTTCCCCGGCGCGCCAGGCGCGGGCCGACGTTTCCACCAGGCCCCGCACGAGCGCGGCCACGAGCACCGTGTCGTCCGCGTCCAGGCACACGTCGGCCACCCGCACCTCGACGGTGGGGAAGGTGTGGGAGAGCCGCGCGTCGAAGTAGACCATGCCCTCGTCCAGCAGCGCCCCGGTCGCCACCATGGCCTTGACCTGCTCGTGGTACCGCTCCGCCGAGCCGAACGCCTCCACCGGGCCCGCCGACGGCCAGCGGCCCCACACCCGGCTGCGGTAACTGCTGTAGCCGGTGTCCTCCCCCTGCCAGAAGGGGGAGTTCGCGCTGAGCGCCAGCAGGGGGGCCAGCCAGGGCCGGACGCGGTCCAGGACGGCGACGCCCTCCTCGTCCGAGTCGACCTGGACGTGGACGTGGCATCCGCAGGTGAGCTGCTCCTGGGCCGTCAGCCCGTAGGCCGCCGCCAGCCGGTGGTAGCGCCGGCCCGGGCTCAGCGACGGATCGGCCGGCAGCGGAGAGGTGGCCAGTGCCGCGACCTCCGCCCCGACCGCCCGGGCCTGCTCCGACGCCACGGCGCGCCGCCGGCGTATCTCCAGCGCCAGGTCGGCCATCCGCTCCCGGGGGCTGGTGGCCGTCTCCAGCTGCTCCGACTGCAGCTCCTTCTCCAGGCCGTCCTCGTCCCGGGCCTGTGCCAGCACCGCCTCCGAGACGGCCCGGGGCTCCCCGCTCGCGGGGTCCACCAGCAGCAGTTCCTCTTCCACACCGACGGTACGCACCCTGGCCTGCCCTTCTCAGCGGTCCACTCTCCCTCCTGTTGCCCGCGTGTGCGGGTGATACGCCAAGGACCTGTGAGGGGCGGCCGGGGCGCCGGGCTCAGCCGGCCGGCGAGCCCGGCGGGCGGTCGTGGCCGCGCTGGTTGAACCGGTCCGCGGCCTTGTCATTGAGGGCGCCCAGGGCGCGGCGCAGCCGGGCCGCCGGCCCGCCGGGCGGAGTCAGGGTGTGGCCCTCGACCGGCTCGCCGTGCTCGCCGTGGTGGCGCGGGAGCGCGCGGGCGAAGACGGACATCAGGCGCGTGGTCGTGGCCGGGGCGAGGCCGTGGGCGGTGGCGGCGAGGCGGGCGGCGGGTGTGAGGACGATGCGGGCGCGGCGGCGTTCGATGCCGGAGACGATGCGTTCGGCGGCGCGTTCGGCGTCCATGGAGACCACCGGTGCGCCCGCGAGGGCGGAGAACCAGGCGTATTCCTTCTCCGCTGCCCCGCCGAAGCGGGCGTGCAGGTGGGAGCCGGTGCGCATCAGGCCGGGGTGGACGGCGGTGACGGTGACCCCGCGGGCCGCCTCCTCCGCGCGCAGCCCTTCCGCCAGGGCCGCCACGGCGGACTTGGCGCACGAGTAGGGCAGCAGGTGCGGGACGGCCACCAGGCCGCCGATGGACCCGATCAGTGCCAGCCTTCCGCCGGCCGGGCTGCGCCGCAGGTGGGGCATGGCTTCCGTGGCGGTGTTGAGGGCGCCTTCGAAGATGGTGGCCATGGCTTCGCGGAAGCCCCGGGTTCCCGCGGCCTCCCAGGGGGCGACCTGGATGATTCCGGCGCCCGCGATGACGAGGTCGACGCCGCCGTCGCGGGCGGCGACCTCGGCGAAGAGGTCCCGTACGGCGGCCTGGTCGCGGACGTCGCAGACGGCGGACCGGATGCGGCCCGCCCGGCCGGTGCCGCTCAGGAGGGCGGTGGCGTCGGCGAGTTCCGTGCGGTCCCGGGCGGCGATGGTCACGGCGGCTCCGCGCGCCATCAATCGGCGTGCCATGAGCAGGCCCAGGCCGCGGGAGCCGCCGGTGACGACCGCGGAGAGCCCGTCGAAGGGGCGGGGGGCGGGGTGCGGCATGGTGGCTCCTTCGCCGGGCGGGTTCCGCGCGGTGTCGCGGGCGGGGTCACGGATGGAGAAGGACCTTCAGCACGCCGTCGGCCTTCTTCTGGAACATCTCGTACGCCTGCGGGGCCTCGTCCAGGGGCAGGTGGTGGGTGGCGAGGGTGTCGACGCCGAGCACGTCCTCGTCGTCGAGCAGCGGGAGGATCTCGTCGGACCAGCGGCGGACGTTGGCCTGGCCCATCCGGAGCTGGAGCTGCTTGTCGAAGAGGGTGAGCATGGGCATGGGGTCGGTCATGCCGCCGTAGACGCCGCTGATGGACACGGTGCCGCCGCGGCGCACGAGGTTGATGGCCAGGTGGAGGGCACCCATGCGGTCCACGCCCGCCTTCTGCATGAGCTTCTCGGCCCAGCGCGGCGGCATGAGGCCCGTGGCCTGCTGGGCGAGGCGGCCCGCGGGGCTGCCGTGGGCCTCGGTGCCCACCGCGTCGATGACGGCGTCGGGGCCCCGGCCGTCGGTGAGGTCGCGGACGGCTGCCGTCAGGTCGTTCTCGTCGTCGAAGTCCTCCAGGTCGAAGACGTCGAAGCCGTCGCGGCGGGCCCGCTCCAGGCGTTCGGGGACGAGGTCGACGCCGATCACCCGGGCGGCGCCCAGGTGGCGGGCGATCCGGCAAGCCATGGTGCCGATGGGGCCGAGCCCCAGGACGGCGACGCTGCTGCCCGGTTCGACGCCGGCGTAGCGGACCGCCTGCCAGGCGGTCGGCAGGACGTCGGAGAGGTAGACGAACCGGTCGTCGGCCGGCCCGTGGGGCACCTTGATGGGCCCGAAGTGCGCCTGGGGGACGCGGAGGTATTCGGCCTGGGCGCCGGGGACGGCGCCGTAGAGCTTGGTGTAGCCGAACAGCCGGGCACCCGTCCCGTGCTCGCGGACCTGGGTGGTCTCGCACTGGGTGGGGAGGCCGCTCCCGCACATCACGCAGCTGCCGCAGGCGATCTGGAAGGGGACGACGACCCGGTCGCCGGGTGCGAGCCCGGGGACGTCGGACCCGGTCTCCTCCACGATGCCCATCGGCTCGTGGCCCAGGATGTCGCCGGGTGTCATGAAGGGGGTGAGCACCTCGTAAAGGTGCAGGTCGGAGCCGCACAGGCCGGTGGAGGTGATGCGGATGACGGCGTCGGTGGGTTCTTGGATCACGGGGTCCGGGACGTGGTCGACCCGGACGTCGCGCTTGCCGTGCCAGACGGTGGCCCGCATGGCGGATCACTTCCTTCGCGCAGCGGCCGGGGCGGGCGCTCGCCCGCCCCGGCCGGCTGCTCAGCGGGTGAGCGGGGGACGGGACCAGTCGCGGTGCGCGGCCACGGCCTCGGTGAAGGCGGCGGTGAAGTCGGCGTTCGCCGTGCCGCAGGTGACGATGGACCGGTCGGTGACCGGGCGGGAGTCACCGGAGGTCTCCCAGACCTCCGCGGGCAGCAGCTCGGCCAGGACCTCGACGGCGGAGCCGAGCGCTCCGATCGCCTTGCCGTGGCGGTAGGCGTCCTGGACGAACCGGCGGGCGGCTCCGTCACTGGCCGGATCGCCCGAGTCCAGGGCGCCCGGGGGCAGCAGAACGGCGTCGTAGAGCACGGAGGCGACGGTGGGCAGTGCCCGGTCGACCTCGGTGTCGGTGCCGTCGGCGGCGGTGACGGTGCCGTCCTGCGGGGCGATGAACTCCACGACGGCGCCCTGGTCCGCGAGGGCGGTGCGCACCGCGCTCGCCTGCCCGGCGTCCACGCCGTCGCAGACCAGGACGGCGATCTGCCGGGTGCTGACCGAGGGGGTGTCGGCCTGGTTGTTGGCGATGCTCAGGGCCGGTGAGGGGGTGGGGCGGGGGGTGTCGGCCCGCTGCTGCGGCGGGGTCACGCCGATGCCTTCGGCGACGGCGGTGGCGAGCTCGTGGTCGACGAGGGCGAGCTGTTCGACGGTGCGCGCCCGTACCTCCTTGGCCGCGACCTTGCCCAGTTCGAAGCGGAAGGCGTCGACGATGTGCCGCTTCTCCCAGTCGGCCATGCTGTGCCAGAAGAGGGCGGGCTGGGTGTAGTGGTCGTCGAAGCTCGGGCTGCGCCGGCGCACCTTGGCGCCGTCGACCCGTTCCATCAGGTGGCGGTAGGCCGCCGGGTCGCCGGTGGCGACCGCGGGGCAGCCGCCGCCGAGGGAGTTGGGACTGTAGTTCGTCCCCCGGTGGATCTTTCCCTGGTGGTAGCCGTCGCGCTGGTTGGTGCGCACGGGTGCCACGGGGCGGTTGATCGGGATCTGGGCGAAGTTGGGGCCGCCGAGCCGGATCAGCTGGGTGTCGAGGTAGGAGAAGTTGCGGGCCTGCAGGAGGGGGTCGTTGGTGAAGTCGATGCCGGGGACGACGTTCGCCGTGTGGAAGGCGACCTGTTCGGTCTCGGCGAAGAAATTGTCGGGGTTGCGGTCGAGGACCATGCGGCCGATCGGCCGTACGGGCACCAGCTCCTCGGGGATGATCTTCGTGGCGTCGAGGAGGTCGAAGTCGAAGGAGTGCTCGTCCTCCTCGGGCACGAGCTGGACGCCCAGCTCCCACTCGGGGAAGTCGCCGGCCTCGATGGTGTCCCACAGGTCGCGGCGGTTGAAGTCCGGGTCGCGGCCCTGGGTCTCCTGGGCCTCGTCCCACACGAGGCTGTGCACGCCGAGCTTCGGCTTCCAGTGGAACTTCACGAACGTCCCGCGCCCCTCCGCGTTGACGAAGCGGAAGGTGTGCACTCCGAAGCCCTGCATCATGCGGTAGCTGCGCGGGATGGCCCGGTCGGACATCAGCCACATGATGGTGTGGAGCGTCTCGGGCTGGAGGGAGACGAAGTCCCAGAGGGTGTCGTGAGCGGACGCCCCGGTGGGGATCTCGTTGTGGGGTTCGGGTTTCACGGCGTGGACGAAGTCGGGGAACTTGATGCCGTCCTGGATGAAGAAGACGGGGAAGTTGTTTCCGACGAGGTCGTAGTTGCCCTCGGAGGTGTAGAACTTCGTCGCGAAGCCGCGGACGTCCCGGACGGTGTCGGCGGAGCCGCGGGGCCCTTGCACGGTCGAGAAGCGGACGAAGACGGGGGTTCGCACGGAGGGGTCCTGGAGGAAGGCGGCCTTGGTGAACTCGGCGCAGGACGCGTAGGGCTCGAAGTAGCCGTAGGCGCCGGCTCCCCGGGCGTGCACCACCCGTTCCGGGATCCGCTCGTGGTCGAACCGCGTGATCTTCTCCCTGAAGTGGAAGTCCTCCATCAGGGTGGGGCCGCGGTCGCCGGCCCGCAGCGAGTCGTCGGTGTGGTCGACCACCACGCCCTGATCGGTGGTGAGCGGGCCTCCGGCCGGGTCCGCCGCGCGAAAGGCGTCTCGCTGCTGCTGCTTCGGGTCAGCCATGGGCTGTCGACCTCTTCCTGTCCCGGTGGCGCGCCGCGGGGCGCCGTCGCCTCGACGGGCCCCGCAGCGGTCCTCATTCGTCACTTCTGTATCGGAGTGACCGGGCACGGGAAAACAAAACATGCCGATCGGGGGAAACCCCCGGGCCGGCCGCGGGAGCGGGTCAGACCATCGTGTAGCCGCCGTCCACGGGCAGCGCCACCCCCGTGACGAAGGAGGAGCGGTCGCTGCACAGCCACGCGGCGGCTTCCGCTATCTCGTGCGGCTCGGCCGTGCGGCCCTGGGGGGTCGCCCGGTGCAGTTCCTTTTCGAGGTGGGGGTTCCGCTCGAACCAGCCGGCGATGATCTCGCTGCGCGTCGTGCCCGGTGCCACGGAGTTGACCCGGATGCCGTGCGGCGCGTACTCGGCGGCCGCCGCCTTGGTCAGGCCGATGACGGCGTGCTTGGACGCCACGTAGGGCGCCGCGGCGGGAATCGCCTGGAATCCGGCGACGCTGCTGTTGTTGACGATGGAACCACCGCCGGATTCCATCATCGCCGCGAGCTCATAGCGCAGCACATTCCACACTCCGCGCACATTGGTGTCCATGATTTCGTTGTAAGCATCATCTTTCATCAGGTGCATCGGCTCCTGGTCCCAGCCGATGCCGGCATTGTTGAAAGCGGCGTCCAGGCGCCCGTATCGGTCCACGGCGAATTCCACCGCACGCTGCGCGTCTTCCGCCCGGGAGACGTCCGTGACCACCTGGGCGGCGTCCGCCCCGGTGGCGCGAACTTCGGTGACCAGCGCGGCGAGTCGGTCCGCCCGGCGGGCGGCCAGCACGACCTTTGCGCCCTCCCGCGCGAAAACCTTCACGGCGGCGGCACCAATACCACTGCTCGCTCCGGTAACCAGAACAACCTTGCCGGAAAGCATGCCTTGATTCTCAGTCATGGCCGGAATTGTGCCACCCCCGCAGGCCCCCTCCGCACCCCGGCAATTACCCCCGCTCCGGCCGCGGGCCCGGGCGGCGGAAAAACAGGAACCCGGGGTGCCGGAAGCCTGGCAGGAGACGGCGGGACGATCTACGATCGCAGCGGCCACCACCGGCGCGGGCGAGGGAGGCTCGTGATGCTGCCAGCCGGCACCCAGAGCGACCGGCACCCACCACCGGGCCCCGTCGCGCACCGGCCCGGCCCGCCCGCCGGCCACCGCGACGGCCCCGCCGAGGCGCCATGACACGGCGCCGCTACCGCACGGTGTGCCCTGCCGCCCCCGCGAGAGCTGGAGACTCCCCCACGATGCGCTTCGGGCATCTGCGCCGCCGATGTCAGAGGGTGATCGACGGGATACCCGTCCCCGACCCCTTCTCCGCCCACACGCTGTGCGCCCGCCTGGCGCGCCAACGCGGCCGCCCCTTGCGGCTGTTGGCGCTGCCCACGCCCACCGTCCCCGGTACGCCGTCGGGCATCCTCCTGGCCACCGAAAGCGAAGACTTCATCCTCTACGACGCGCAGACCAGCCCCCTGCACCAGGAGCACATCATCGTCCACGAGATCGGGCACCTGGTGTGCAACCACCGTTCCGCGACGGACGACCGGGAGCACTTCCGCCACCTGGACATCAGCGATCCCCGCTCGCTGCGGCAGGTGCTGCCCAGGATCCGTTACGGCGACGAACAGGAACAGGAGGCGGAGATGATCGCCACCCTGATCCTGGAGGCCGCCGGCCGGGTGCCCGCCCCGACGCTCCTGTCGGGGATGCTCGGCGGGCTGGAGGCCGCCATGGGGCTGCGCACGCCCCGTGCCCGCGACCCGGAGGCACCGTGCTGACCTGGTGGGAGAACGCCGGGATCACCGCCCTGTGGGCCGTGGTGGTGCTCCGCGCGCCGCAGGCCGTCCGGCACCGGCAGCAGCGGCCCCTGTGGTACGCGATCGCGCTCACCGCGCTGGCCATGTCCCTGCACCTGCCGCCCGTCACCGCGCTGCTGGCCCACGTCGTGCCGGGCGCGCACTGGGTCGACCTGACGAAGCATCTGCTGAGCATCGCCGACGGGGCGGCGGTGCTCTGGTTCGTCCTCGGCGCGGCCGGGCGGCAGCGGCACACCCCCGTCGTCCTCGGCGCCGCGGCCGCCGTGATGACCGCGCTGGTGCTCCTCGACCTCACCGCGCCGGAGCACGCCCGCAATCAGATCACCCCCGCCGCGGTGCCCGGCGTCGGGAACACCTACTGGTGGGTCTTCTTCGCCTTCCACCTCGCCGCGGACACGACCTGCGCGATCGTGTGCCTGCGCCACAGCCGGCCCGGCACGCCGGCCCTCCTGCGGTACGGGCTGCGTCTGTTCGGCACGGGCATCCTGCTGGCGTCCGCGCTGTGGGTGCTCAAACTCCTCTACCTGCACACGTTCACCCCGGCCCTCGCCGAGCTGTTCTCCCCCGTCACCGGCACCGAGGCGTTCTGCATGGCGACCGGCGCCGCCCTGCCGGTCCTCGCCCGGATCCGCGCGCACCGGCGGGACCGCGCGGCGTACCGGGGCCTGGAGGTCCTCTGGCAGGACCTCACCGCCACCGCCCCCGACGTCGTGCTGCGCCCCGCCGGCCGGCTGGCCACGGCGGCCCTGCCCTTGCAACTCCTGCTCTACCGCCGGGTCATCGAGATCCGGGACGCGATGCTCGTGCTCCGCAACTACGTGCCCGCCGACACGCTGGACGCCATCCACCGGCGCGTCGACGGGCAGGCGCTGCCTCCCCCGCTCGCCCACGCGCGCGTCACCGCGCGCTGGCTGGCCGCCGCTCTCGACGCCCGGCGCGCCGGGCACCCGCCGCAGCCGCAGACCGCCAGCCTCGCACCGCCCGGATCCGCGGGCACCGACCTGGCGGAGGAGATCCGCGCCCTGCTGCTGATCGCCGCCGCCTACCGGAGCCCGGCCGCCGGGGAACGCCCGCTCACCCGGCCGTAGCCGGCCACACCGGCCTCAGGAGCGCAAGGAGGCGCCCGGCGAGGTCGTCGGCGCTGCCGGCGTCGACGATCTCCATGACGGGGACCGCACAGCCGAGTTCCCGTTGCAGGGCGACCGTCAGCTCGGTCGCCATCAGGGAGTCCAGGCCCAGCCGGTCCAGCCGGGCGGCGTGGTCCACGCGGTCGGGCGTGCTGTGGGTGACGCGGGTGACGAGCCGGACGAGGAGGGCGGTGAGCGCGGCCCGGGCGGCGTCCTTCTCGCCCGCGTCCAGGGCCCGCCGCAGCCCGGCCGTCTCGCCCTCGTCCTCCTCATCGGTGTCGGAGAGCAGGCCGGCGAACCTCGGGGTGCGCAGGGCGGGCAGGAGGGCGGCCAGGCGCGGCCAGTCGACGTGCGCGACCTGGACGACGTCGGCGCGCCGGGTGATCAGGTCCTCCAGGGCGCCCATGGCCTCGTGCGGCGAGAGGGGGCCCAGGCCCATGCGCCGCAGGGCGAGGGCGACTTCCTCGTCGGCGCCGGCGCCGACCTCGCCGAGCAGGCCCCAGCCGACGGCCAGGCCCGGGAGGCCGGCCGCCCGGCGGGCCCGGATCAGCCCCTCCATGTAGAGGTTGGCCGCCGCGTACGCGGCCTGGGCGCGGTGGCCGACCGTGGCGGAGATGGAGGAGTACACGACGAAGAAGTCGAGGGAGGCGGTGCGGGTGAGGGAGTCCAGCAGGGCGGTGCCGCGCAGTTTGGGGGCCAGGACGGCTTCGGCGTCCTCGTCCGTCGTCTCGGTCAGCAGGTGGTCGTGGAGGGTCATGGCCGAGTGGACGACCCCGCGCAGGGGGTGACCGGTGGCCGCGACGGCGTCGAGGACGGCGGTCAGGGCGTCCGGGTCGGTGACGTCGGCGGCGTGCGCGGTGGCGGTGGCGCCCGCGGCGGCGAGGTCGTCGAGGAGGGGCCCGGCGCCGGGCGTGGCGGCGCCCCGGCGGCCGAGGAGGGCGAGGTGGCGGGCCCCGCGGTCGGCGAGGAGGCGGGCGGTGAGGGCGCCCAGGCCGCTGAGGCCGCCGGTGATCAGGTAGGTGGCGTCCGGGTCGCACTCCAGGCGGCCCGGGGTCACGGCGAGCGGGGGCGGTTCCGCCAGGGAGACGACGATCTTCCCGGTGTGCCGGGAGCGGTGCAGGGCCGTGAAGGCGTCCGTGACGCGGTCGGCGGGGAACACCTGGTGGGCCAGGGGCCGGTAGGCGCCCTGGCCGAGGCGGTGGGTGAGCTCCGCGAAGTGGGCGGCCGACAGGGCGGGCTGGCGGTGGATCATCTGGTGGACGTCCACCGCGTGGAAGGAGAGGTTGTTCCGGAAGGGGCTCAGGGCGAGCCGGCCGCCGGTGTGGATGTCGCGTTTGCCGAGTTCGACGCAGCGGCCGCCGGGGGCGAGGATCTCCAGGTTGCGGGTGATCGCCTCGCCGGCCAGGGAGTTGAGGACGACGTCGACGCCGCGGCCGCCGGTCAGTTCCCCGACGCGGTCGGCGAAGTCGAGCGTGCGGGAGTCCAGGACGTGGCGGGCCCCGAGCAGGGTGAGCAGGTCGCGCTTGTCGGGGGTGCCGGCGGTGGCGATGACGTGCGCGCCCACGCCGAGCGCGTACTGGAGGGCGGCGAGCCCGACCCCGCCGGCCCCGCCGTGGATCAGGACGGTCTCGCCCCCGGTGAGGCGGGCCAGGTGGTCGAGGGCGTGGTGGACGGTGAAGAACGCGACCGGCACCGTGGCCGCCTCGGCGAAGGTGAGGCCGTCGGGGATGCGTCCGGTGACGCTCGCGGGGGCGAGGACGTGCGAGGCCAGCGCGCCGGGGGCGAAGGCGAGGACGCGGTCCCCCGCGGCGAACGGGGTGTCCTCGCCGGCGGCGGTGACGACACCGGCGCACTCCAGGCCGAGCCGGTGCCCCCGGGATGCCGGGCCCTCGCTCTCGGCGGAGGGCGGCAGCGCGCCGGTGGCCAGCATGACGTCCCGGTAGTTGAGGCCGGCGGCCCGTACCTCGATGGCGACCTGCCCGGGCCCCGGTGCGGGCACCGGCTCCTGCTCGACCCAGTCCAGGGGGAAGTCGGCGGACGCCTGCCGCAGCCGGAGGCGGTAGGGGCGGCCCGCGGGCGCGGTGGTGGCCGGGGGCACCTCGCGCAGGCGGGCCACGAAGCGCCCGGCGGGGGTCAGGAGGACCTCGTCGTCCGGTGGCGGGCCGGCCAGCAGCTCGCGGGCCAGGCGGCGGGCGTCGCGGTCGGGGTGGGGGCCGCTCTCGAAGCACAGCCGCCGGACGGCCGGCCGGCTCTGCTCGTTGCCCAGGGCCCGGGCCACGCCCCAGGGCACGGCGTCCCGGGGGGTGAGGGGCCCGAGGCCGGCGGGCAGGGCGCCCGAGGGGTGGGCGACGAGCCACAGGAGCGGCGCGCAGTGCGGGGGCAGCGGGGCGCAGGCGCGGGCCACGGCGCGGAGCACCGCGGTGCGGGTGACGGCCTGTTCGAGCGCGACGGGTCCGCCGTCGCCCTCGCCGGGGTGGTTGACGGGGTCGGTGAGCAGCAGCACGACGGCGGGGCGGGCCTGGTCGGCGGGCAGGTGGGCGGCCCACTGGTGGGGGTCGGCGGTGGCCCGTACGACCGCGACGGGGGTGTCGCAGGTGGCGCGCAGAGCGGCCGCGAGGCGGCAGGCGAGGGGGCTCTGGGGGTGTTCGGCGGCGATGGTCCAGGACGTCGCGGCGGGCTGTGCGGCGGCGGGCTCCGGCAGGTGCGCGAGGCGCGCGGTCGCGGAGGCGGCCGGCGCGGGCGCGGGGCGGCGGGTGCGGGCGGGGCGGTGGGCGAGGAGGACGGAGTAGTCGCCGCGGGCCCGGTCGGCGCCGAGCTGGGCGACGTCGTCGAAGCCGTGGCCGGTCAGCAGGTCCGGCCACCGGTCGGCCGACAGGAGCGGTGTGTCGGGGCGCAGCTCGTGGTCGGTGGTGTTCCAGAAGCTGTCGAGGATCCCGAAGCAGGGCAGCAGGAGGTCGGGGTTATGGGTTTCGACGGCGAGGAGGTGGCCGCCGTCGTCGAGCAGGCCGGTGACGCGGCGCAGGGTGGCCGGGAGGTCGGCGGTGGCGTGCAGGACGTTCCCGGCGACGACGAGGTCGTAGCCGCCCTCGGTGAAGCCCTGGGCGGCGGGGTCCTGGTCGAGGTCGAGGGCGCGGTAGGTGAGGTGGTCGTGGTCGGCGAAGCGCTGCCGGGCGCGGGTGAGGAACGCCGGGGAGATGTCGGTGAAGGTGTAGGTGGTGCGGTCGGGCGGCAGGACGTCGAGCAGGGCGGCGGTCAGGGCGCCGGTGCCCGCGCCGGTCTCCAGGACGCGCAGGGGGCGGCCCAGGGGCCGGTGGTGGACGATCTGCCGGGTCAGTGCCGCGGCCAGGGCGTTGTAGTGGCGGGTGACGGCGGTAGCGGAGTAGAGGTTCTCCACCAGGTGGCGTTCGGTGTCGCCGAAGAGCAGGTCGACGGGGTCGCGGTGGCCGAGGAGGACGTCGGCGAGGTGGGTGCCGCACCTGCTGTACAGGGCCGCTTCGACGATCCGGCCGGGCGCGGTGCGCAGCAGCCGGGTCAGGGCCTTTCCCGGGGCGGGGCGGGTGGTGGGGGCCCAGGGGCCGTCGGGGGTGGGACGCAGCACTCCGGTGCGTCCGGCGTGGCGGAGGAGGCCGTCGAGGAGCCGGCGGTGGTGGGGGCGTACTCCGGCGGCGAGGAGGCGGTCGAGTGCGTACTCCTTGGCGTCGGGGTCGATGGTCTTCAGGGCGCGCAGGGTGAAGTGGGCGCTCAGCAGCCCGAGGAGGCCGGCGGCTGCGGTGTAGGAGGGTTCGTCCCATTCCGGGGGCGTCTCCTCGGCCGCGGACCGGGCGATCCGGGCGACCGGGGGGAGGCAGTGGGGCGGGACGTCGGGGTCGTGGGGGGCGGGGGCGGCGCGCAGCACGGTGGCCAGGCGGAGGGCGGGGGCGGCCGGGGCGGTGGTGAAGCGGCGCAGGCGGCAGGCGTCGGCGGTGGCGGTGACGTGGCCTTGGTCGTCGGTGATGGTGACGTCCCAGCAGACGTCGTCCGCGGTGGCGTGGCGGTGGCGCACGTGGATCCAGCCCTCGGCGGCGGGCTCGGCCCAGACGCGCAGGGCTCCGACGGCGGCGGGCAGGTAGGGGGCGGCCGTGGGGCCGGTGGTGCCGGGGTGGTGCAGGAGGGTGCTGCCGGCCTGGAGGGCGCCGTCGAGGAGGGTGGGGTGGAGGTGGTAGCCCGCCGTGGGCTGGTGGAGGCGGTAGCGGGCGAGGACCTCGTCGTCTCCGGTGTGCAGGTGGGTCAGGACCGTGAAGGCGGGCCCGTAGGCGAGGCCGGCGCGAGCGGCGGTGGCGTAGTGGTCGGCCGCGGGCAGGGTGCGGGGCAGTTTTTCGCGCAGGGCGGTGATGTCGAGGGGGGTGGGGCGGTCGCCGGGCAGGCGGCTGACCCGGGCGCGGGCGTGGGTGCGCCAGGGGCCGGTACCGGTGCGGCTGGAGATGCGGACGGTGTTGTCGGCGGTGTCGAGGGCGACTTGGAGGTGGAGGTCCGCGCGGTCGTCGTCGAAGGGCAGCGGCAGGGCGCGGTCGAGGGTCAGGTCCTGGAGGCGGACGGGGGCCTGGTGGTGGAGGTGGCCGGCGGCCAGTGCCGCTTCGGCGAAGGCCGCGGCGGGCAGGAGGACGGAGCCGGTGACGACGTGGTCGGCGAGCCAGCCGTGGTGGGTGGGGTCGAGGGTGGTGTGCCACAGGGGTTCGGCGTGGGAGGTGCGTTCGCCGAGCAGGGGGTGGTGGCGCAGTCCGTCGCCGCAGCCGCGCAGGTACCAGTGGGGGGTGCCGTGCCAGTGGCGTTCGCGCTGCCAGGGGTAGGCGGGCAGGTCGCGGGCGCGGCCGGGGACGGGGAACCAGCGGGTGTGGTCGACGGTGGCGCCGGCCGCGAGGAGGGTGGCGACGGTGGTGTCCAGGGCGTCGGCGCCGTCGAGGTCGCGGGTGAGGGTGGGGACGACGGCGGTCGGGCCCTGGGCGGAGGCGGTGGTGATGCGGCGGAGGTAGTGGCTCAGGACCGGCTGGGGGCCGATCTCGACGAGCGCGTCGCAGCCGGTGTGCAGGAGTGCCTGGACGGCGTCGGGGAGTTGGACGGGGCGGCGGATGTTGTGCCACCAGTGGTCGGCGGTCAGGGCGCGGCCGTCGGTGAGGGCGCCGGTGACGGTGGAGGCGAGGGGGATGCGGGCGGGGCCGGGGCGCAGGTCGGCCAGGTCGGTGCGCAGCTCCTCCTCGATGGGGTCCATGTGGCTGGTGTGGAAGGCGTGGTCCAGGTCGAGGAGCCGGAAGAAGACCTTCCGGGTGGCCAGGGCGCGGGCCAGGGTGTCGAGCGCTTCGAGGTCTCCCGCGACGGTGACGTCCTGCGGGCTGTTGACGGCGGCGAGCTCCAGGCGGCCCTGGTGGGCGGCCAGTTCCCGCAGGGCCTGGCGGGCGGGGAGGCCGACCGCCGCCATCCGCCCCGACCCGGCGGTGCGGGCCTGGGCGCGGCTGCGGGCGGCGATGACGCGGGCGGCGGCGGGCAGGTCGAGGGCGCCGCAGGCGTAGGCGGCGGCGATCTCGCCGACGCTGTGGCCGCAGGCCCCGGCGGGGTGGACGCCGTGGGCGGCCAGGGCGGTGGTGAGGGCCGCCTGGACGGTGAAGAGCAGGGGCTGGGCGACCTCGGTGCGGGCCTGCCTCTCCCCTGCCGCGTCCGGTGTGGCGAGTTCCTCGGCCACGGACCAGCCCAGGAGCGGCCGCAGGGTGTGGTCGATCTCCTCGACGGCGTCGCGGAAGGGGGGCGACTCGGCGAGCAGCCGCGTGCCCATCCCGGCGAACCGGGCGCCGTTGCCGCTGTAGACGAATGCGATGGTGCCGCGGGCGAGCGCGGGCGCGCCGGAGGGGGTCGCGGCGTGCAGGCGGGCGGCCGCGGTGGCGGGGTCGGGGGCGAGGACGGCGGTGCGCAGGGGGTGGGGGCCGCGGCGGGTGACGGTGGTGTGGGCGATGTCGTAGAAGGTCGCCGGGTCGGCGGTGCGCAGGTGGGCGGCGAGGTCGTCGACGGCCCGGGCGAGGGCCCGGGGGGTGCGGGCGGAGACCATGAGGGGCACCGGCCCCGGCGGGGGTGTCGGGCGGGGCGGCGCGTCGGGGGCGGGGGCGAGGACGGCGTGGGCGTTGGCGCCGCCGAAGCCGAAGGAGTTGACGCCGACCAGTCCGCCGGAGGCGGGCAGGGTGAGGGGGGCGGGCACGGGGGTGAGGTTCAGGCGGGGGAAGTCGATGGCGGGGTTGGCCGGTTCGGCGTGCAGGGACGCGGGGACGGTGCGGTGGCGCAGGACGAGGAGGGCCTTGAGGATCCCCGCGAGGCCGGAGGCCGGTTCGAGGTGGCCGAGGTTGGTCTTGACCGAGCCGACGGGCAGCGGCCGGCCGGCGGGCCGGTGGCGGGCGAGGGCGTCGGCGATGGCCTCGCACTCCAGGGGGTCGCCGACCGCGGTGCCGGTGCCGTGGGCCTCGACGTAGAGGAGGTCGCCGGCGTCGAGTGCGGCGCTGCGGTAGACCTCGCGCAGCAGGGCGGCCTGGGCGCGGGCGCTGGGCTGGGCGAGGCCCGGGGTCCGGCCGTCGCTGTTGGTGCCGGTCGCGGCGATGACCGCGTGGATCCGGTCCCCGGCGGCGAGCGCGTCGGCGAGGGGCCGCAGGACCAGGACGGCCCCGCCCTCGGCCCGGACGAACCCGTCGGCCGCCGCGGAGAAGGCGCGGCAGCGGCCGGTGGGCGAGAGCATCGCCGCCTTGGAGAACCCGACGAACTCGTGGGGCCCGATGAGGACGTTGACGCCCGCGGCCAGGGCCGTGCCGCCGCGGGTGCGCAGCAGCTCGCAGGCGTGGTGCAGGGCGACGAGGCTGGAGGAGCAGGCGGTGTCGACGGCCAGGCTGGGGCCGCGCAGGTCGTAGACGTGGGAGATGCGGTTGGCGGTGTTGCCGACGGCGATGCCGGTCATCGTGTGCCGGTCCACCGTCTCCAGGCGGCTGAGCTGGAGGTGGGCGTAGGCGGAGTTGGACACGCCGACGAAGACGCCGGTGTCGGTGCCGGCCAGCGCGGCGGGGGCCAGGCCGGCGTCGTCGAGGGCCTCCGCCGTCATCTCCAGCAGCAGGCGCTGCTGCGGGTCCATGCAGGCGGCCTCGCGCGGGGAGATGCCGAAGAACTCCGCGTCGAAGCCCGCGATGTCCGGCAGGAATCCGCCGGCGGACGTGTACGTCCTGCCCGGGCGGTGCGGAGCGGAGGCGTCGGCGAAGACCTGCGGGTCGAACCGGTCCGGGGGCACCTCCCCGACCAGATCGCGGCCGCCGGCGAGGGCGGACCACAGGGCGCCCAGGCTGTCCAGGCCCCCGGGGAGCCGGCAGCCGACCCCGGTGATCGCCACCTCACAAGGACGGTTGCCTGCTGGTGTGTTCATCTGCACTGCCCTGGGCATCCCTTCAGGCTGTCGGCGTCGACCGCTCGCCGAAGCCTTCCCTGACCGGGGAAGGAAAAGAGCCACCGGCGCACACAGCCACGAAAGAGTGAGCGGCCATCCGGGCCACCGGCCCGGCGGGACACCGGTGCCGGGCCATGAGGAGTGGGAGACGGGAGCTCTGGGCGACGGCGTCCTGCGGGACATCACACCGGCCGCGGCGGCGGACACGGCCGTCCTGCTGCTGCCGGGCGCCGGGGGTGACGCCGACGACTTCGCCCGGTGGCCCGGCCGGCTCGGACCGCGCTTCCGGCTCCTGGCCGCCCGCTATCCCCGCCCCGCCGGGGGGATCGTGCTGTTGGCCCGGACGCTCGCCGACCGGGTGCGCGCGCACGTCCCCGAACCGCTGGTCGTCCTCGGCCACAGCATGGGCGCGCTCCTCGCGTACGAGCTCGCGTGGCGGCTCCAGTCGCTGCGCAGCCCCGCTCTCGCCCTGTACGCGTGCGCGGCCTTCTCCCCCGCGCAGTACTCGGCGATGGCCGTGGACGAGGAGGCCCTGGCGGACGGCGCCCGGGCGCTCGGGCTGTCCCCGCCGCGCGACGAGGGGCGGGGGACGGTGGTCCCGGAGGCCGCCCGGCACGACCTGGCGATGATCGACGCGTACCGGTACGGGCCGGTGCCCCGCCTCCTCGACTACCCCGTCACCGTGGTCACGGCCCGGGAGGACCCCGTCGTTCCCCCCTCGGCCGTCCAGGGCTGGGCGGCGGTGAGCCGTCATCCGCTGACCCTCCACTCCGTCCCCGGCGGCCACCACAGCCCGCTGTACGACGCCGGCCCGCTCGCCCGCCTCCTGTGCCGGGCGCACGCCTGACGCCCCGGTGGGCCCGGCAGAGGGCGCGTGGCGGCACTGGGCCATCCGTGTTGCGATGGAGGAGGGAGCCACACCCACCGTTGGGAGCGATCATGGCTACGAGGAAGCAGCTCGCGGCGCGCGACATCATGACAGCCGGTGTCACCTGCGTCGGCGAGCACGAGTCGATGCTCGACGCCGCGCGGATGATGCGTGACCTGAAGGTCGGCTGCCTGCCCATCTGCGGGGACGACAACCGGCTCAAAGGGCTGATCACCGACCGGGACATCGTGGTCGACTGCGTCGCCGAGGGCCGCGACCCCGCGACCGTGCCGGCGGGTTCGCTGGGCGGGCACCTGCACTGGATCGACGCGCAGGCCGACGCGAGCGAGGCCCTGGAGACCATGGAGCGCCACCAGATCAAGCGCCTGCCGGTCATCGACGTCGCCGACGACCACCGCCTGGTCGGCATGATCACCGAAGCGAACCTCGCCCGGAACCTCACCGACGAGCAGATCGCCGAGTTCGCCGCCCGGGTCTACGCCGTCCACTGAGCCCGGCCTGCCCGAGGGGTGACGACCGCTCCGCCGCCCGGCCGGAGCCGGGCGGCGGAGCGCGGGCCGGCCGTGCTCAGCAGCTGCCGAGCGGCCCCACGCGCAGGCCGGCGGTGCGCCTGCCGTCGCCCCGGAGCTGGGCGAAACGGCTCAGCAGGCGCGCCCGCTGGGAGTCTCTGAGGCCGGACTGCTCGGTCAGCGCTTCCCTGAAGTCGCTCAGGACCTCGCAGAGTCCTTCGGAGACGGACGGCGGGGAGGCCGCCGTGCGCGCCTCGCCACCGGCCTCGGCGCCGGCCTCGTCATCACCGGGCTCCGCCGCGGGGCCCGGTGGTGCCGGGACCGGACCGGGCCCGGCGGCGGGTGCCGCCTCCGCCGGGCCGTCCGCGTTCGCGCCGGCGGCCCCGGGCGGCGGGCCCGGCGGTCGCACGGCCGCCTCCCACAGGGACTCGAAGTACCCGATGTCACCGCCCAGCACGTGCAGGAGGCTGGCCAGGTCGGGCCAGTCGGGAAGCTGGGTGCCTTCGAGTATGGGCGTGATCTGCTCAAGGCTCAGCTGCCATTTGCCGGCGGTGGCGATGTCGTAGGCGGTGGGCTGCCCGGCACGGACGTGCAGGGTGCGCAGGGCCGTCAGTAACCGGGCGGCGGCGCGGACGGGATCGCCGTCGTCCCCGCCGCCCTCGTCGAGCTCGACGGGCGGGCCGGTGGTCCCGCCGCGCAGGCGCTCGGTCTCCCACACGGTCCGCAGGATGCCGGGGTCGGCGCCGCAGGCGTGGGCGAAGCGTTCGGTCAGCTCCCAGGTGGGGGTCCGCTCCCCGCTCAGGACCCGGGAGAGGTAGGAGGCGGAGCAGCGCGTCCGGCGGCTGAGGTCCTTGAGGGAGAGCTTGGAGGCCCGGGCGAGCATGGAGAGCACCGGGGCGAGGCGGTTGTAGGCGGGGCGGGGGCGGGTGGGGAGCTTGGGGCGGGGCGCGTTGACGGGGGGGCCGCCGCGGCGGGGGGCGGGTTTGCGGCGGACGGCGTGGCGTTCGGCGTAGATGGCGCTGAGCGAGGTGGGCGCGGTGCGCAGGCGGGTCAGCTCGCCGAGGCGGCGCAGGATGTAGCTGTCGGTGTACCGGTGGCGGGCGGTGTCCTCGCTGATGCCCAGGATGTGCCCGACGCGGCTCCAGGTCATCCGGCGGCAGCGGCCGCGGCCGACGAGGCCCGCGGTCAGCCCGTCGAGCTGGGTGCGCATCCGGGCGGCGCGGCGCAGCAGGTCGTCGCTGTCGGCGGTGGTCAGGGTGCGCAGGAGCTGGCGGAGTTCCTCCTGCATGTCGCCGGCGATCTCGGCGAGGGCCTCGTCGCCCTCGGCGGAGGCGGGCGGCGGCGGGGCGGGCCGGGGAGCCTGCGGCGGGCGCGGGGGCGGGGCGGCGCCGTCCCGCGGCAGGGCCGCCGGGTGCGCCGGGTGCGCGGCCGGGCCGGTGAGGGAGGCGGGCGCCGGTGCGGCGGTCCGCGGGGTGTTTTTCCGCTGCCGGTGGGCGGCCTGACGGCACGCGGTGCTGCAGTACTTCTGCGGGCGCCCGACTTTCGGTTCACCGGTGGCGTTCAGGGGGATCTCACAATGTTCACAAAGGGTGCTCACGGTTTCCTCCTCCTGTGTCACGAAAAGGGTTCAGGCCGGGCAGTTCCGTCGCGAATTCCCATGGACTAGTCCTGGATTTCGTCGCACGCGGCCCGGCCCTCTTTACGGGAATCACATTCCGTCACAGCCCCGTGCCGGGGCCCGGGAAGGGGCCGGCCCGCCGTCGGGGCCGGGCCGGCCCGGAGGGTCACTGCCTGCGGCGGCGGCGGTGGCGGTAGCCGCCACCAGCCATGCCGAGCAGAGCGGCGGTGGCCGCGTACGCCGTCTCGGGCGGGATCTGCACCTGGATCCGGGCCCCGAAAATGAGCAGGAAGCCCAGGACAGGCAGGCACACGAACGCTGTGAGCGCCGCGTTGACCAATCGGTTCACGGAAAGTTTCGTAACGCGAGGATTGCTAGTCTTGGCACTGCGAGCCGGGCGGTCCGGCCGTTCGGCTCGCCGGCGCCGGGGGGATCGGCCCATTTGTGGCCCCTTCACTCTGGTTGGTTGATGGTTCGACCGCGTGCAGGGCCTCGGATGTAGGTTTGGCGACCGTTTGAGCGCCCTGCACGCGCCAAGCGCGACATTAACGAGACCCCGCTCCGCAACACCAATCCACCCATTCGGACCATCACCGTCCTTTTTGTTGATTGCCGCAGGACGGGTTTCGTTTCGTACGCCAAAGCACCCGAAAGTTTCTCCAATACCCTGGAATTGCTGCCTCCGTCGTCGGCTTCTGCTACATCCGAGGGTGCGGCACCCTGCGAACGGGGCGGGGATCGGGGTAGACGGTAGGCATGAGCGACACCATGTGGGTCCTTGTCTGCGGGCTGGGTGGCCTGGCCCTGGCCACGGCCGTCGGCGCCGCCGTCGTCGCCGTGCGGCTCTTCCGGGCCCGGCGCCTGTTGCGCGACGCCGGCGTCCCCGACCGGAACAAGGCGCTGTTCTGGGGCGCCGTGCTCTATCTCGTCTCCCCGGTGGACCTGGTCCCCGACCCGGTCTACCTGGACGACATCGGCGTCCTGCTGCTCGCCCTGCGCTCCCTGCACCGGGCCGCCGACGCCGCGGGCGGCCGGCCCGGGTGGAAGGGCCGGGAGCCGGCGCGCTGACCGCCGCTCCCGACTCGCCCGGGGCGCCGGCACCTCATAGGGTCCGGCCATGGCGTACACCTTCGAAGTGACCGTCGACGCGGCCGATCCGCACGCGCTGGCCGACTGGTGGGCCGACGCGCTCGGCTGGGAAGTCGAGCCGGGCGACGAGGACTTCATCCGCCGCATGGTCGAGGAGGGCCGAGCCGCCGAAGCCGACACCACCACGCACCGGGGCGTCCTCGTCTGGAAGGCCGGCACCGCGATCCGCCACCCGGACGGCCCGGAGCGCGCGCCGCGGATCCTCTTCCAGCGCGTCCCGGAGCCCAAGACCGTCAAGAACCGGGTCCACCTCGACGTGCGCACCGGCTGCGACGACCCGGAGGCGGTGGTGGAGCGCCTGATCGCCAAGGGGGCCACGCTGCTGCACCACGGCCGGCAGGGGCCCTACACCTGGATCACGCTCGCCGATCCGGAAGACAACGAGTTCTGCGTGGCGACATAGCCCGCCCGGGAGTGCGCGCGGCGCATTTGGTACGGTCCACCGACGCGCGCGCTCCGCGCCGGCTGCCGGGACGAGGGAGGTTGATGAATATGGCCCGCCACACGGTTCATCAGCATGCCTTTTCCCGGGCCGCCTGACGTCGAAGAGCGGCCCGGTCGTCCGAACGACCTGGAGTTCCGCGTGTCTTCTTCCTCATCTTTCCCCTCGGCTTTTTCGCCGGCCGGTTCCGACCTGATCACCGAGCGCCTCGTGCTGCGCCCGTGGTCCCCGGCGGAGGTCACCGCCGTTCTCGACGACGTCCGGCCCGCCCACTGGGCGGCGGACTTCCCCGCCGAGGGCGACCGGGTCATCGCCGGATTCATCGCCGGCCGGCCCGAGGCGCTGGGCCCGTACGGCCAGCGTCAGATCATCGAGCGGGACAGCGGCCTCGTCGTCGGTGCCATCGGCCTGTTCTGGCCGCCGCACGAAGGCGCACTCGAATTCGGGTACGGCGTGGTGCCGTCGCGGCGCGGCCGGGGGTACGCGCCCGAAGCCGCCCGGGCCGTTGTGGAGTTCGCCCTGGCCTCGGCGGAGGTGCACACCGTGCACGCGGACGTCGAGTTCATGAACCCCGCCTCGATCCGCGTCCTGGAGAAGGCCGGGCTGCGGCGGTGGAACAGCGACGCCACGACAGCCCGGTTCCGGGCCACGGCACAGGAGCCGACCCGGAGCTGACGTGACGTGACCGGCCGGGCGGCCCCCTCATCGCGCGGATGCGGCCCGGCCGGTCACAGAGGCGCTCTCCAGCACCGCGTCGACGTCCGTCTTCCCCCGGGTCTCCGGCGCGGTCCGCTGGGAGACGCCGAGGAGGAAGGCCGAGCGGGTGTCGTCCACCGCGACGAGCGTCATGCGGATCCGGGCCGTGCGGCCCTTGCCGTCCTTCACGTCGCGCAGCACCGTGTGCGCGGCCCGGCCGCTCACCGTCGTCTCCCGGGACTCCCGGAGCGTGGAACTGCCGTCGGGGAAGAAGAACTCGGCGTTCGACCGGGCAGCGGCCTCCGCCCACCGTTTGAGCTGCTCCTCGGGTACGGCCCCGGAGCGGCCCGCGAGAACCGTGCCGCCTTCCCCGTCCCCGGCGCGCTCCGTGCCGATCGACGAGGTGAAGGCGTCGATCAGCTTGCCCCGGCTCTGCTTCCAGCCCTCCGGTATCGCGTAGGAGAGCCCCGCCGCGTCGTCGCTCACCCGCGGCCGGCCGGCCAGCGGGTCGTCCCCGTCGTCCGTCAGCCACCAGGCGGCCACCCCGGTGAGCACGAGGACCAGCGCGGCGACGACCCCGACCGCTGTCGCCCGCCGTCCCCTCGGCGCTCGCGTGGCCGGTGCCAGGGGCGGATATCCGGGGTGGGGCGGGTACGGCGGCGGGCCGGCGGGAGGCGACGTGATCATGTTCCCAGCATGCCGCCCCCGCCCGGGGCGGCCCTGAGCGTTCCTACTCAGTCCGGCTCGGGCCGGTACTCAGACGGGCCGGCCGGGCGGCCGTCAGCGGCCGCGGCGGCCGTACTCCCTGGCCAGGATCCTCAGGGCGGCAGGCACGGAGGGGCGTGCCGGGCCGCGCAGCACGCCCGGGCCCTTGGCCATGGCCGCGTCCGCCGTCCGTACTTCCAGGGCGATGACGGCCCGGGTGAACGCGCGGTGGGCGGGCGGGGCCAGGCCGGGCAGGCCCCGGCCGGCGAGCAGGTCACGGCGGGCCCGGGCGAGGAGGTCCGCGAGCAGGGCGCGCGTACCCGGGGTGTCGTGGCCCCGGGTGAGGTCGGCCCGCGAGACGCCGTGCCGCTCCAGGGTCTCCTCGGGGAGGGTGAGCCGGCCGTCGCACAGGTCCTCGGCGAGGTCGTTGACGAAGTCCAGCCGCTGGCTGCCGTCGATGTAGGCACGGCACAGTGCGCGGCTCTCGGCGGGGTCGGCGTCCGTCGCCAGGAGCAGGCAGGCGATGAGCATGAACGCGGGCAGCGAGTACGCGTCGACGTAAGCCTGGTAGTCCGCCTCGGTGGCGAAGCCGGTGAAGTCGCGGTCCATGGGCGCGCCCGCGAGGAACTCCTCGACGTGGCCCCGGAGACGGGGGTGCGCGGAGACGGTGTGCAGCAGGGGGCGGAGCACGGGGTGCCCGCTCTCGCCGGTGGCCAGGCCGTCGCGGACGTCTTTCTCCCACTCCGTGAAGGTGCCGTCGGCGCGCGCCTCGGCAGGGCCCTGGTCGAGGAGGGTGTCGGTGTGGTGCATGAACGCGGTGGCGGCGATGACGTGCGGGGTGAGGGCGGTAGGTAGCAACAGCCGTACGGCGGCGTAGGCATGGCGCCGGTAGGCGGAGACCAGGGCGCACTGCCGGGTGTAGTCGTCGCGCAGCTGCGGGCTCTGGATGCCCGCGGCGGTGAGTGTCCTGCCCCAGGGGTGCATGCCGGTGGGTCTTCCTGCGAGAGGGTCGGTGGTGCCGGGGCCGGAGGGCCGGTGCGTCACACCCGGTGCGGGTCGGTGAGGGCGGCTGCGGTGGCGCGGGCGAAGGCTTCCGGGTTGTCCAGCATGATGTTGTGCCCGCAGTCCGGGACGGGGACGACGTCGACACCGGCGGCGGTGAGCGCGTCGGCGCCCGGGAGCGGCCCGTCGGCCTCCGGCAGGAGGTAGGTACGGGGGATGCTCAGGTCCAGCAGGAGCTCCCGCATGGTGGGCACGCTGCCCCGGACGAGGTGGACGGCGCTGCGGTGCAGGGCCTCCCGGCCCGTCAGGCGCATGGTGGACCACCAGTGCGGGCCGACCCGGTCCCGTACTTCCTGCCAGCCGCCCGCCAGGAACTCCTCCTCGAAGTACGCGGCGATGCCGCTGCTGCCCCCGGCGGACGGTGAGGGGGTCATCGGGTCGAGGTTGGCGTCGATCAGGACGAGCCGGGAGACCAGGTGCGGGTGGCGGGCGGCCAGGACGACGGCCACGGAGCCGCCCATGCTGTGGGCGATCAGCTCGGCGCCGGTGGCGCCCGCGGCGGTCAGCGCCTCGGCGAGGGCGTCCGCGTGTGCTTCCAGGCTGTAGTCGAAGTGCGTCGGCCGGTCGCTGATGCCGTGTCCCAGCAGGTCGACGAGCAGGGAGCGGCGGCCGGTCAGCAGCGGGTGGGCCGCGGTCTCCGCGAAATAAGCGGGGGAAGTGGCGCCCAGGCCGTGCACGTAGACGCGGGCGGGGTCCTGCCCGGGCAGCTCGACCCAGCGGATCCGGTCGCCTTCGGTCGTCACCACGGCATGCCGCACGTTCTGTCCCCCACCCCTCGCGTGCACGGAAGGACGAGGCTATCCGACCGGCGCCCGGCGACCATGATGGAGGGCATGCTCCCCTTGACGCTGCGCCCCTACCGCGCCACGGACCGGGCGGCGGTCCTGGCACTGATCGACGCCGACCGGCTCCCCGGCCAGCCGCTGGTGACCCCGGAAATGCTCGCGCACGCCCTGGCCGGCCGGTCGGCCGTTGACGCCGAGTGGTGGGCCGCACTCGACCCGCCGGCCGTGGAGGTGGCCACCACGCCCGACGGCCACGTCGTGGGCGTCATCTCCTGGGCGCTGCGCCCTGGGGACGACACCGGGCTGATCCTGTGGCTGCACTGCCGCGAGGACGAGGCCGTGGCCAGGGCGCTGATCGACCGTGCGTTGTCGGCTCTGGCGCCGCGCGCTGTGGAGGCGTTCCAGTTCTCCACCGCGCTCACCCTCGGCCTGGAAGCGCTGCCGGTCGCCCGCCGGAGGGCGACCCGCACCGCGCTGGAGCGGGCCGGGTTCACCGGCGAACGGCTGTGGCGCGCTCTGCGGGCGGAGCTGCCGCGGCCCGGTCTGCCCGTACTCGACGGCGTCGAGACCGGCCCCGATCCGCAGCGGGAGGCGGCGTGGCGGCTGCTGGTGCGCCGGGACGGCCGGGCCGTGGCCGAAGCGGTGGTGGGGCACCCCGTGCAAGGGGTCGGTGTGCTGTGGTGGATCGAGGTCGGCCCGGGGGAACGCGGCCGCGGGCTCGGCCGCGCGCTGCTCGGCTCCGCCCTCGATCTCCTCACCGGTCTCGGTGCCGCCGAGGTGGTGCTGTACGTCGACGACGACGAACCGCCCGGGGGCGACCGCGACCGGACCGCGGCCAACGCCCTCTACGACTCCGCCGGGTTCACCGAGGTCGACGACCTGTGGTCGTACACCCGGCCCGGGCGCCTCCCCGGGCCTGCCGGTGCCGCGGGCTGACGCGCCGGCCGCCGGCGCCGGGTCAGGCCCGCCACTCCGCGGTGCGCTCGGGGCTCGCCTTCGCCAGGAGGCCGCGGACCGTTGCGGCGTCGACCGACCGGCCGTGCACGGGCGTTCCGGGCTGAAGGAAGGCGTGCGCTGATTCCGCGCCCGGTGCGGCGGTCCGCTCGTGGGTCGGCCCCGCGCGGACGGATCCCGTCGCGCGGGGCCTTGGCCTGCCCGTCCTCGGTCGTCGGTCCTCAGTCGTCGGTCTTGTCGCCGAGCACCTTGCCGGACTGGGCGTCGAGGAGCGTCTCGGTTCCGCTCTGACCGCCGGGCTTGACGGTGTTGACCTGCCAGACGGTCTTTCCTGCCGCGTTGCTGTCGATCTCCAGGGACTTCAGGTCATCACCCTGCCGGTGGCCGGCGGCCATTTTCGCCGCCTCCTGTGCGCTGATCTTCACGTCCTTGAGTTTGGCGACGTCGTCGTCCGGCGTCATGTCCTGACGCTTGTTCACGACCTTGGCGCCGTCCTCGGAGACGGTGAGGTTGTACTGGTCCTTGCCGTTGGACGCGGTCTTGATGTCCCACACGCGAGTGCCGGAGGCGTCCGTCTCCCTCTCCAGGTCGAAGGATTTTCCGCCCGGTACGGCACGGTCGGCGGTGTCCAGCGCCTTGATCGCGTCGCGGACGGACGCCGGGGCGCCGGACACCCCGGCCGAGGGGCTGCCCGACGCGCCTGCCGGGCTGGAGGGGGCGGACGGGGTGGACGTGCCTGTGGCGCTGTCCTTCGGCTTGTCGGAATCCGAGTCGGAGCAGCCGCTCAGACCGAGCGTGGCGGCTCCCGCGAGGAACAGGGCGCAGACTGTGGTGTTTCGTACCATGGACAAACTGTGACACCTCCTGCTGGATCGTCGGTGGTGCCACATACCCTCGGAGGAGTGACTTACGCGGGCCCGTGCGGACGCCGTGTCAGTGGAGCTTGGCCACGGCCGTGCGGGTGGTCTTCTTGAAGTCCGCGACGGGTGCGTGGGCGAAGGTGCCCAGCTGGCCCCAGCGCACGACGGTGACGGTCCGGGCGTCGCGGCCGACGGCGAAGAGGTGGACGTCGTTGCCGGTCCCGGCGTGCGAGGTGCGCACTCCGTGGACGGTCGCGCCTTCCTCGACGTCCAGGCGCCCGTAGTTCCGCCACTCGGCGGTGACGTCCGGGTCCTCCTGCTCGGCGCGGGCCGGGCACGCGCGGATCGCCTGGTCCAGCAGCGCGGCCAGGGCTCTGGCGCTCGCCTCGTCGCGCTCGACCACCGTGATCTGTGCGGCGTTGGTGTCGAACTCCGTCCAGAACTGACGGTGGCGGGAGGTGGCGCCGGGCAGCGCCCCGCCCACGCAGAACGGGAGCGGGTCGGGCACCCCGCCGGCCACCGGCCCGCCGTACCAGGCCGAGCTCGGGTGCGGGGGGAGCTGGCCGGGGTCGAGGAAGGCGGGCACGTCCGCGGCGGCGGTGGCGGGGGTGGCGGTCAGGGTGAGGGCGGCCGCCGTCGCCGCAGTCAGGGCGGTGGCCGCGGCGCGGCGCAGGCGGGTGCGGTGGGTCATCGGGGTTCCCCGTTTCGTGGTGGTGTCGGTGGCGGAGCCCGCCGGCGCGGCCCGGCTTCCGGGCGCTCGGGCCCGTCGGCGGGCGGTGCGGGCTCCTCAGGCTTCCGTAACTTCCCTGCCGTCGGCAAGGGTTGGGGGCGGTGGACGCGTCCGTCACAGCAGCTTGTCGGCGAGGTAGCGCTGGAACTGCCACAACGGGCGTTCCAGGTGGGAGAAGCGGCCGTGGGAGGGGGCGGGGCGGGAGGAGAGTCCGCGCTGGACGCCGCGGACCGCCACCAGGTCCTCCTCCTGGATGCGGTTGACCTGCTCGCGCAGTTGAGGCAGGTACTCCTCGAAGCCGGGTGCCTGCCGGACACCGGGTGGGACCAGCAGGGTGATGGTGGTGTCGTGGGTGGTGGGGCCGGTGGGCATCCAGCGGATCCAGACGGCGTTGTCGGGCACGACGGCCAGGACGGTCTGCGGGAATATCCCGGCGATCAGCATGCCCGGCGGATCGCTCGACGCTCCCTGTCCGGTCGCGGGCCCGGGCTCCTCCCCGGGGCCCGTGCCGCCGGGGGCGGGGGCCCGCGAGAAGTCGGAGAAGGGGGTGAACATGGTGAACCAGCGGCCGTCGCACGCGTCGACCCTGGTGTCGCGGCCGGGGAGGTAGGGCTCCAGGGTGGCGGCGTGGGTGCCCATGTGGTGGTAGTTCTCCGAGCCGTTCTCGACCGCCACTTTCCAGTTGGCCGGTACGTCCGTCCAGGTCTGCGTGGCCACGCTCTCCCAGTCGGCCAGCCGGTGGGAGCTCAGCACACGGTCGAGGCCGGCCAGTTCCGCGGCGGGTGACGCCGCGTCGGGGTCGAGGTTGAGGAAGACGAAACCGTGCCACACCTCGACGCGGTGGGCCGGCAGCCGGCAGGACCCGCTGTCGAAGTCGACCTCCTTCATCAGCGGAGCGCCGGCGAGCCGCCCGGCGAAGCGGCCGTTCAGGCGGTACGTCCAGGTGTGGTACGGGCAGGTCAGGCGCCGGAGGGTGCCCTGCCGGGGGGTGGTCTCGGGGGGCAGGACGTCCATGAAGCGGTGGCGGCAGACCCGGGAGAGGGCGTGCAGGTCGCCGTCCTCGTCGCGGGTGATCACCAGGGGTGTGCCCAGGACGTCCAGCCGCAGGTAGCTGCCGGGCTCGGGGAGGTCCTCGGCCCGTGCCACGCACAGCCATTCCCGGGCGAAGACGCGCTCGGTCTCGTGCGCGTACATCTCGGGCGAGGTGTACGCCGCGGGGGGCAGGGTCTCACCCTGTTCGAGAGGCAGCGCGCTCACCCGCCGCAGCTCGGTGAGGATGCCGGGCAGAGTCTCCTGCTCCGGGGTGGTGGGGGCGGTCCGTGGTGTCGGGGCCGGGGTCTTGTCGGGGGCCATGACGGGGATTCCTTCCGTACTCGTCGCGTGCTTGGCCGTGTGCTGGGCCGTGTGCTCGGCCGTGTGTTTCGTCATGTGCTTCGCCGTTCTGGTGGGGCGCTGCGGTCGCATGTCCGCGGCGCAGGGGGTCGGGGCCGAACGGGGCCAGACCGTGCCGGCGGCCCCAGCGGCGGCTGAGGAGGACGGTCGCGGTCGCCGTCAGGAGCAGCAGGAGCAGGCCCTTGGCGCGGCTGAGCGCCGGTACCGCCTCGACGGGGCACGTCAGCGCGATGGCCACGCCGGCGGCGGTGCCCAGGAGCTCGCTGCCGCCCCACAGCAGCGTCAGCCGGGTCAGGGTGGCGCGCAGCGCCGGTGAACCGCGCCAGGCCGCGTTGCGGGCGTGTGCCGCGGCGGGCGTGGACCAGTACTGGCCGAGCTGGAAGGCGAAGGGCCGCGAGGTCAGGAGCGAGCCGAGGACCCATGCGGCGGCCGCGATCGACAGGCACGCGTCCTTGACGAGGAGGATCCGGGCCTCCCCGGTGAACAGGGACGTCACCACGCGCACCGCCAGCATGCCGATCATGAAGGCTTCGAAGGCCGGGACGCGGCGGCGTACGGCGCACAGGACGGCGACCCGGGCCGCCGGGAGGGCGCCGCTGAACATCAGCGCCTGCCACTGTCCGGTGCCCTGGGACCGCAGGGCGTAGTAGAGCGCCAACGGGAGGACCAGGTCGAACAGGAGCGGGGTGGCCGCCGCCCGCCAGGCCGGGGTCTCCGGAGGGGCGAAGTTTTCCGAGGGGGCGGGGCGACCGCTGGACTGGGTCATACCGAAAACGGTAGGGAGTGCGCGAGACGGACGAATCGCCGCCGCGGACCAGATCGGCGCTACACCGTTCGTATGAGTCCCGGCGCGGTCTCCTCCGCTGGGCCCGGCCACCCTTTCGAGTGGCGGTGGGGTCCGTCGGGTGTACCCGGCGGGGAGGGGGACAGGCTGGGCTGCGGTGCGGGCCCCCCGCACCGCAGCCCAGTTTCGAGGAGGATCACCCGTGGAAGAGCCGGAGAGCTACGAACCGCCCGCCGTCGAGGAGGTCGGTGAGTTCGCGGAGCTGACGCGTGGTCACCGGCACGGGACCTTGTTCGACTTTCCCGGAGCGCCGTTCAACCTTTTCGACCCCCGGGAGAGCGGCTGAGCTGCCAGGCGTCTGAGCTACCAGGCGTCGAAGTCGCGGTAGAGGGGGTCGGTGAGGTCGGCGCGCAAGCCCAGGGCCAGGGCCGGTGACGGGTACGGCGAGTGCGAGGCCAGCGCGGTCAGGGGAATGTCGATCTGCGGCACCCCGTACGCCGCGAGGCGGGCGATGGACGTGCCGCAGGCGATCGCCCCGACCCTGCTCCACAGGAGGGCGCCCGCGCACATCGGGCAGGGCTCCGCCGTGGAGACCAGCAGTTGACCGGCCACGGGCACGCGCCGGGCGGCAGCCGACCGCAGCACGTTCATTTCGGCGTGCGCGGTCTGATCGCCGCCCTCGGAGGCGTTGCCCTCCCGCACGAGGACGCGGCCCGACGCCCGGTCGACCAGCACCGCGCCGAAGGGCCGGCGGCCCCGGCGGGCCTCTTCCACCGCGGCCGGCACGGCCTCGACGGCGGCGTTCTTCAGCAACTCCGGCCAGTCACCGATCCAGCGGGTCCGTCCGTGGCTCCCCGCGGCGTGTGCGGGCGCGGCCGTCCCGTGGGTGAGCAGCACGGCGCCGCCCGTTCCCGCGGCGGCCAGCATCATCTGTCGTCGTGACAAGCCGGCGCTGTCCATCGGACGTCACCTTCCGCAGTCGGCGGGCCGGAGTACGGGCCCGCCCGCACCTTACCGGGGACTCATCGGGGACTTACCGGGACACGAAATGCCGGTGCGCTTGCGCGGGGTGTCCGCCGGACCGAGATCGTGGGTGGCCCGGGGGCGTTGCCCCGGCCCCGCGTGCGCCCCCGCGCTCGGATCAGCGGCCGGAGCCCGCCCCCGGTCCGACGGCCGTGGCCGCCGCGGTGACGTCGGCGACCTGCTCCACCAGATCCGGGCCGTACGCGTCGGAGTTGACGACCTTCAGCAGCACACAGAAAGTGCCGTCGAGCCCGTAGCGCCGGGCGTAGCGGGTGTGGTGCCTGACCAGGTGCCGGACGGCCGCCTGGTTGGTGACGCTGCGCTGGCCCGAGGCCAGGAAGACCGGGCGCCCGCCCTCGGGGCCGGTCAGCCGGGCGAGCAGCACGTACTCGGCGATGCCCTTCTCCACCCGGTACGTCTCGCCGCCGACGGTGAACGCCCCGCCGTCGGGCCCGCTTCCGCACACCGGCCCGCCCCGGTCAGCTCCCGGTCAGCTCCCGGTCAGCGGTCAGTTCCCGGTCCGGCTCGGCCGGGCCTGCGCGGGGAGGCGCTGCCGGCCCGTTCGTACAGCCCGGTGATCCGGGCGATCAGTTCGGCGTGGTCGGCGAGGTCGGCGGCGTCGGGGTCGGCGGCGTAGCCGATGAGGCCGAACAGCCGGTGGGCGTTGCCCGCCTCGCCCATCGTCTTCAGCCGTGCGGTGTCGATGTCGGAGGCGCCCTGGACGGGCCCCGCCCCGCAGTGGGCCGCGTCGGCTTCGAGGGCCTCCCGCAGCCGGTCGGGCCACTGCATGCGGATGGGCTGCGGCCGGTCCCGGCCGGCCAGGTCCGCGTCCTGGACGGCCGTTTCGTTGATGAGCCGGGCGGCGCGGGAGCGGTCGGCGCGCTCCTGGAGGTCCGGTACGGCCGCCAGCTGCCGGGCCAGGGTGCGGATCTCGTGCGCGTTCCGGGCGGCCCACTTGCGTTCGGCGTGGCGTGAGCGCTGGTCGCGGGCGTTCTCCACCCGCTCGCTCTGCGTGCCGCCGCCGCTGTCGCCGTCGGCGCCGAGACCGTCGGTGCGCAGTTGCAGGTAGCGGCGCTCGGCGGACTGGCGGCTGCCCAGCTCCAGGGCGCCGGCCAGCCGCGCCCAGGTGACCTTCCGCTGCCGGGCGGCCCAGATGAGGCGCCCTTCGTCAAGGAGGAGCTTGTCGCGGAGCTTGCGGATCACCAGGAGGGCGGCCAGCAGGTCGGTGTCCGTGGTCTTGTCGACGAACCCCAGCTCGGCGATCCGGGTGATGTCGTCGTACTTCCTGGCGATCTCCTCCAGGCGTCCCCGGAAGTCGTACATGCCCGGGAACGGAGAGCGGTCGCCGCCCTCGTCCCGCCGGGCTCCCCGGCCTCCTTGGCCCCCTGTGCCCCCCTCGGCCCCTTCGGCCCCCTCTCCCATCTCGTCCGCCTGCTGCTTCTGGCTCCCCTGGGCCACCCGGGGCGTCAGCAGGTGGACCCAGGCCAGGTCCCGGTCGTACTCGGCTCCCGACTTCCCGTTGAATGTCGCCTTCATGACGACACCTCATGTCGTCCTAAGCACGACGGATAGGGAGTGATGTGCATGCGATACCTCTCTGGAGCATCCGGAAGGTGTGGGGGTCTATTCGTCGCCGGCGAGCGGGGCGTCCTCACCCCGCCGGCCGCGGCCGCGGCGTCTCCAGGCGGCGCGCAGGGCGCCGACGGCGGCGGCCGTGACGGCGAACATCACCGCGCCGATGTACTGGGCCCCGGCCTCGCGTAAGACGGAAGCCAGCTCCTGAACGAGCCCAGCGTCCAGCTCGGCGGCCAATGCGGTAGCCAACATGGCAGGTCAACGCGCTGACAGAGGGGCCGATCGCGCGTTGCGCTCCTTACGTTGCTCGGGGTGCGTCCGATGGCTCCCGGCTGCCCGGCCCGAGCAGCCGGACCGCCTCCCGGCGTGGTGCGCGACGGCGCGGGCCTCCCGCACGGCGAGCGGGCGGGCAGGCGGGCGGCACGTCCGCGGAGCGGAGGTGGTCCTTGGTCCGCGGACCAGTCTGGAGGCAGGCGGGGGGCCGTCGGACGACTCTTGAGGGAAACCCGATAATGCGCCACCCTTCGCCACCTCAGATTCCCGAGATTTCGGGCATCACCGCCGACGCTCCACCCGCCGGAACCGCCCCCTGACGCAGCGTCAGCAGTGTGGGGCGTCCGGGTCGGCGCACCGCCGCCGGGGGGGCTCCACGGACCCCCTCCTTCACCCCCGTCCCGGAGAAAAAACGCGGATACCCGGTCACAACCTCCCTCACACCTACCATCACCGATGCGGGGGACACTTCCGCCCAACACACCCCCAGTCGGCCGACAAGCACCCGACAGTGAATCCATGAGCTTGACCACCGCAGGGAAGACCCCTGGCCCCGTCCGGTTCTACCTCGGCTGCGACCACCACGGCTGCGACACCCGCACCACCTTCGACCTCGTCATCTCCGACCCCGGCCCCTCCCGTGACGACGATCTGTGGGGGTACCTCCTCCACCACGCCCACACCGCCACCCCGCACATCAGGCAGCTCGGCTGGACCTACCTCAACGGCAACGGCTACACCTGCCCCACCTGTGCCACCCCCACCCGCTACCGCCCCACCAGCAGACCCGCTTGACCCGGCCCGCCGGACCCCGGCACCGGACACCTCGCCGCCACGGCACCCGGGACGACATGCGGCACGACACCCGGCACGGCGAACCCGGCGGCCGGCACGAACGCACGGTTCAATAACGGTCATAACGAAAGCAACAGCGGCAGCCGACCGGATCGCAGCCCGGCGGCAGGGACGGCGGCCGGGCCGGCACGTGCGGCCCGGCGGCCCCCACCGAGCCGGCACAGGTCACGAGGAGCACGCCGTGGGCACACCCGAACGGGAACAGGCCGCGTCGGCGGCCCGGCAGGAAGCCGCCCGGCTGACCGCCCTGGACATCCACGGCATCGCCCTCACCTGGGTCGACACCGCCGGCCTGACCCGGGTCAAGGCCGTACCCACCGCCCGCCTCGCCCACGCCGCCCGGTGGGGCGTGGGCATGTCCCCCGTCTTCGACGTCCTCCTCTCCGACGACTCCGCCGTCACCAGCGCGCACGCCGGCTACCCCGCCGGCGACCCCCGCCTCTTCCCCGACCTGGACCGGCTCACCGTCCTCGCCGCGCAGCCCGGCTGGGCCTGGGCCCCGGCCGACCGCCGCGCCCAGGACGGCAGCCCCTACCCCGCCTGCCAGCGCCGCTTCGCCCGGCGCATGACCGGCCTCGCCGCCGAGCGCGGCCTGCGCCTGCGGATGGGCTTCGCGACCGAGTGGACCCTCACCACCCGCCCGGCCGCCCCCGGCGAAACCCCCACCGCCCCGGCCCCGGTGGAGGACGCCGGGCCGGGTCCGGCCTACGGCATGACCCGGGTGGTGGAGCTGTCCGACTACCTCGGTGACGTCCTGCGGGCGCTGTCCGCCCAGGACGTGGCGGTCCTCCAGCTGCACCCCGAGTACTCACCGGGCCGGTTCGAGGTCTCCACCGCCGCGGCCGATCCCGTCTCCGCCGCCGACGACGTCGTCCTGGTCCGCGAGACCGTCCGCGCGGTCGCGGCCCGGCACGGTCTGAGCGCTTCCTTCGCCCCCGTGGGGCGGGTGGGTCTACCCGGCAACGGCGCCCACCTGCACCTGAGTCTGTGGCGGGACGGGAAGAACCTGTGCCGCGACGGCGGCGGCCCCGGAGCCATGACCCCCACGTGCGAAGCCTTCCTCGCCGGCGTGCTGCGCGAACTGCCCGCCCTGCTCGCGCTTGGGGCGCCCCTGCCCGCGAGTTACCTGCGGCTGGTGCCCTCCCGGTGGGCCGGCGCCCACCACTGCTGGGGGGTGGAGAACCGGGAGGCGGCCCTGCGCTTCGTCCCCGGTCCACCGGACGACCCCGAGGCCGCGAACGCCGAGATCACGTGCTTCGACGCGGCCGCCAACCCCTACCTCCTCACCGGAGCGGTCGTCGCCGCCGGCCTCGCCGGACTCGACGACCGCCTCACCCTCCCGGACCCGGTCGCGGGAGACCCCGCCGACGGCGGCGTCCCGCACCTGCCCACGTCGCTCCCCGCCGCCCTGGAGCACTTCGGCCGCTCCGTCGTGCTGCGCGCCGCACTCGGCGACCCGCTCTTCGAAGCCGTCCTCGCCGTGCGCCGCGGCGAGATCGCCCTCGCCGGGGAGCAGGGCCCCCAGGACCTGGCCGACGCCCTCCGCCACCACTACTGACCCCCGCGACCACCCGGGGAAGCAGGCCCCGCATCACTCCGCCGAGCCGGCACCCCCACCCGCGGCGATGACAGCGAGCGCGGGGCCGACCCCCGCCCGGGCGGAGACCCTGGAGACCGCCCCTTCGGTGACGGTCCCGGTCGTGGCGCGGGCGCCGGGCCGGGGCGGGCACCGCGCTCGCTGTCATCGCCGCGGGTGGGGGTGCCGGCTCGGCGGAGTGATGCGGG